>JANQOH010000473.1 GCA_028289725.1 Alphaproteobacteria bacterium | reverse complement strand
GTCGGACCCGGCGTTTCAGGCCGAGCTGGACGATCTGTTCAAGCACTATGTCGGCCGCCCAAGCCCGCTCTACTTCGCGCCGCGGCTGACCGACCATTTCGGCGGCGCCAAAATTTATTTCAAGCGCGACGAGCTGAACCACACGGGCGCGCACAAGATCAACAATTGCATCGGTCAGATCTTGCTCGCGCGTCAGATGGGCAAGACGCGCATCATCGCGGAGACCGGCGCCGGACAGCACGGCGTCGCGACCGCCACAGTTTGTGCGCTGTTCGGCCTGCCATGCACGGTCTATATGGGCGCGGTCGATATTGAGCGGCAGCAACCCAACGTGTTCCGCATGCGCCTCTTGGGCGCGGAAGTCGTGCCGGTGAAATCTGGATCATCGACCTTGAAAGACGCCATGAACGAGGCACTGCGCGACTGGGTCACCAATGTCGAGGACACCTACTACATCATCGGAACGGTGGCCGGACCGCACCCCTATCCCGAATTGGTGCGCGACTTTCAATCGGTCATTGGCCGCGAAACCCGCGAACAAATCATGGAGGCGGAAGGCCGCCTGCCGGACACCTTGGTCGCCTGCATTGGCGGCGGCTCAAATGCGATGGGCTTGTTTCATCCATTCCTCGACGATCGCGACGTCCGCATCATTGGTGTCGAAGCGGGCGGTGAAGGGGTTGATACGGGCAAGCACGCGGCATCACTGACCGCCGGGCGGCCGGGCGTGTTGCACGGCAACCGCACCTATCTGCTGCAGAATGACGACGGGCAAATCGATGAGGCGCATTCGATCTCCGCGGGCCTCGATTATCCCGGCATCGGGCCCGAACATTCCTGGCTGCACGATATCGGCCGCGTGGAATATGTTTCCGTGACCGATACGGAGGCGCTGGACGCGTTTCAATTGTGCGCGCGGCTGGAGGGCATCATACCGGCGCTTGAACCGGCGCATGCCCTGGCTCATGTCGCCAAGCTTGCGCCGACGCTCCCGAAAGACCATTTGCTGGTCATGAATATGTGCGGGCGCGGCGATAAAGATATCTTCGCCGTGGCGGACCATTTGGGTGTGGCATTGTGAGCGGGAACGAAACAGGCAATGGGCGCATAGAGCGCCGTTTCGCCGCGCTCGGCGCGGAGGGCCGGGCCGGATTGGTCGCATTTATCTCCGCAGGCGACCCTGATTTCGACCGTGGTTTGGCGATTTTGCAAGGACTGCCCGAGGCCGGCGCCGACGTCATCGAACTCGGCATGCCGTTTACCGACCCCATGGCGGACGGCCCGGCCATCCAAGCCGCTGGCCTGCGGGCGTTGGCCGCCGGGCAAACTATGGTCAAGACGTTGGATTTGGTGCGCCGTTTCCGGGAATCAGACACAGACACGCCGATCGTCCTCATGGGCTACTACAATCCGATCTATATTTATGGCGTGGACCGGTTCTTGACTGACGCGGTAGATGCGGGCGTGGACGGATTGATCGTGGTCGACCTGCCGCCGGAGGAAGATGAAGAACTTTGCTTGCCGGCCATGTCGGCTGGCGTGAACTTTATCCGGCTCGCCACGCCGACCACCGACGACGCGCGGCTGCCAACGGTGCTGCAGAACACGTCCGGCTTTCTGTACTACGTGTCGATCACTGGCATTACCGGTGCGGGATCGGCCGACAATCAAGCGGTTGCGTCCGCGGTCGAGCGATTGCGTCGACACACGCCACTGCCCATCGCCGTCGGATTCGGCATCAAGACCGCCGATCAAGCAGCCGAGGTCGCACGCCATGCTGACGCCGCGGTAGTGGGATCGGCGATCGTCGAACGCGTGGCATCAGCTGTCACCAATGGTGGCGATCCGGTCGCCGACGTGCTCGGTCTGGTCCGCGACCTTGCAACGGGTGTGCGCCAAGCCCGTAATGGGTAAAAGGAAGGGACAATTATGAGCTGGCTCAACAATTTCGTTCGTCCCAAGATTCAAGCGCTGGTCAATCGGCGCAACGTACCCGACAATTTGTGGGACAAATGCCCGTCCTGCGAGCAGATGATTTTTCATCGCGATTTGGAGGCACAGCTTTTCGTGTGCCCGCATTGCGATCATCACATGGCGATCACGCCGGAGCAGCGCTTCGCTAATTTGTTTGATGATGGGACCTACACAACGATTGAGTTGCCCAAGGTGCCGGTTGACCCGCTCAAATTTCGCGACACCAAGCGCTATACCGATCGCCTGAAAGACGCTCAAACCAAAACCAGCCATGGCGACGCGGCCATCGTGGCGCATGGGACCATGGCGCGCCGTCCCGTGGTGCTTTGCGCTTTCGATTTTTCCTTCATGGGCGGCTCCATGGGCCTCGCCGTCGGCGAAGCGCTCGTCGCGGCGGCCCGGCTCGCAGTTTTGCAGCGCGCCCCCTTGGTGGTGTTCCCGGCATCGGGCGGTGCGCGCATGCAGGAAGGCATTCTCTCGCTCATGCAGATGCCACGCACGACGGTCGCGGTCGGTGAAGTGCGCGATGCCGGCTTGCCATACATTGTCGTGCTTACGAACCCGACGACGGGTGGCGTAACCGCGTCTTTTGCCATGCTGGGTGATGTCTCGCTGGCGGAACCGGGCGCGCTCATCGGCTTCGCCGGCCCCCGCGTGATTGAAAGTACAATCCGCCAGACTTTGCCCGATGGCTTTCAGAAATCGGAATATCTGCTCGATCATGGCATGGTTGACGCGGTCGTGCACAGACGGGACCTACGCGATACGTTGGCGCGGATTATCGGGCTCTTGACCAACCCGCAGCCACAAGCCGACGTGGTCGAACTTGTCGAAAAGAGTGTCGAAATACCGGAGGCGACCGGCGGCAAGGAAGTGACGGTCGATGCCGTTCCGGTTGAGGACGACGGTGCCGGTGACAAGCCCGCTTGACTCGACTCTCGACCGGTTAACCCGCCTACACCCGAAACTTATCGACTTATCCCTGGGGCGCATCGAACGCCTTTTGGCACGGCTCCATCACCCGGAATACAAACTGCCGCCCGTGGTCCACGTGGCAGGCACGAACGGTAAAGGCTCGGTCATCGCCTTCCTGCACGCGATGCTGAAGGCCGCCGGCCACCGGGTCCATGTCTATACCTCGCCCCACCTTTGCCGGTTCAACGAGCGCATTGTGCTGGATGGCCGGGCGATCAATGACGCGTTGCTTGTCGCGCTGCTGGAGGAATGCGAAACGGCCAATGGCGCAAATCCGATCACATTTTTCGAGATCACGACGGCCGCGGCGTTTCTGGCTTTCTCACGGACACCGGCAGATATCGTGCTGCTTGAAACAGGACTGGGGGGACGGCTCGACGCGACCAACCTTGTGGCCCGACCGCGATTGTGCGCGATCACACCAATCTCGCTCGATCACCAGCATTTCTTGGGTGACACTTTGCTGGAAATTGCGGCTGAAAAAGCGGCTATTCTAAAAACCGAGATTCCCGCGGTCATCGGCCGACAAGCGCCCGAAGCGCTAAATGTGATTGAAGAGCGGTCTAAGGCGGTTCGCGCACCTTTACTCGTCGCGGGGCGCGACTGGTCGACGGAGATCACGCCAGACGGCTTCGTTTACCGCACGAGCACAAAACAGATCGCGTTGCCCCGGCCCGCCCTGGCAGGAGCACATCAGATCGACAATGCCGGCATGGCGACCGCCTGTGCTCTCGCGCTCACCGAGTTCAATATCTCCGAAACCGCCATATCCGAGGGCGTTCGAGCGGTCGAGTGGCCGGCGCGACTTCAGAAACTTGACATTACATGCATCACTAATCGATTCCCAAAGGAGGCGGAGCTATGGCTGGACGGCGGTCACAACCCGGCAGCGGGCAAAGCGCTCGGGTCGACGGCATCCGCTTGGACAGACCGACCCCTTCACCTGGTCGTCGGCATGATGCAGGGCAAAGACATATCGTCGTTTCTCACGCCGCTGGCACCCTTCGTGGATACGGTTTGGGCGGTGCCCATTGACGGCGAGCGCAATGCGCACCCACTTGCTGCGATCACCGACGCGGCGCGCAATCTTGGGATCTCCGCATCAAGCTGTAAGGACGTGGAGAAGGCGCTCGGCGCCATTCCCACGGGTCCGCCGTGTCCCCGCATCCTGATTTGCGGCTCCCTCTATCTTGCCGGGCAGATTCTGGCCAAGCAGAGCGACGCCGCGGCCGCATAGCACGATGGGCCTCAGCCCGGCATCGGCGACATGGTGAGCGTCAGACCGCCATCAACCACCAGCTCGATGCCGGTCACATAACGTGCTTCATCCGACGCAAGGAATACAGCTGCATTCGCCGTATCCCATGCATCGCCCATGAACCCCATCGGGCATTGGGCATCACGCTTCTTTAGCATGGCATCAATATTGTCGTATGCGTCTGCGACGGCGCCGCGAATGAGCGGCGTGTCCATCAGCCCCGGCAAGATCGCGTTGCACCGAATGCCCTTGGGCGCATATTGCGCCGCGATATCACGCGTTATCGCGTTAATCGCGCCTTTGGATGCCGAATAGGACGCGCACGGATAGCCAATCGAATGGAACGACGCAATCGACGAGACGTTGACGATCGCGCCGCCGCCTTGTTCGACCATATGCGGGATGACGTGGCGGCATGTGAGATACATGCTTTTGACATTCACATCGATCAACCGGTCCCAGGCGTTCTCACCGATTTCGACCGGACCGCCGGGCTCGACGATGCCGACATTGTTATGCAGCACATCGATCCGCTCAAAGGCATCAATGCACGCGGCGACCATATCTCGGACGTCACCATCACTCGACACGTCGGCCGTATAGGTCTCGCACGTGCCGCCTTCGTCAGCGATGATTTGCTGGGTTTCCGCAGCGGCGTCAGGATTGAGATCGACGGCGAATATCTTCGCGCCCTCGCGCGCAAACGCGGCCGCCGCAGCCTTGCCGTTGCCCCACCCCGGCCCGATTGAGCCCGCGCCGGTCACAATCGCGATCTTGTCTTTCAGCCTGTCGGCCATTGTGTCCTCTCCCGACCATCTTGGCGTTTTCGCCTAGCTTAGCCTCAAGGGATCACTTTGTTGTCGCGGAATTCTTGGAACATGCGCAGAAACATTTCCTCGCTGCGCACCGCCTCATGAAAACCGGCCAATCGGATTTTGAGGGTGTCGGTCATGACGTCCCAATCGGTCCCGAAGACATAATCGGCGAACGGCCACGCGACCAAGTCTTCGTAATTGATGCTCTGCAGCCCGTATTCCTCGACCATCGAGGCCCACAATGGCCCTTTGTCGGCCATGAATTCGGTGAGGGGAATCGTCTGCACGTCGGCCAAGGGCATGTCGAAAAAGTCCGCCAACCGTGGCCAAAGATTGCGCCAGCGGAAGAAGTCCGTGTTGGTGATATTGAACGCTTCATTGGCGGCATTCGGCGAGGACGCACACCACATCATGGATTTGTTCAACAGCGCCGCGTCGGTAACTTGGTAAACCGCGTTGTAAGAGCCCGGCGTGCCCGGGAATCGGAGCGGCAAGCCAAGTTCCTTTGAAATCGCGGCATAAACAGCGATCGCCGTCGTGATGTTCATCGGATTGCCGATCGCGAAACCGCAAACCGTATGCGGCCGGAGCACGGACCAAGTCCAGTCTTTGCCCTTCTGCGCCGTGCGCAACCACTGTTCCTGATCGTAATAGAAGTTCGGCAGCATGTGCGGCGGGTCATCCTCACGCGCGGGCGTTTTGAATGGACCGAGATGGCTGCCGTAGATCTTGTTGCCCTCGATCAAATTGACATGCCGGAGCCCGGACGACGCGGCGGCGATCGGCTCAACCGAGTTGATCAGCATCGCTAGGTTTGGCGCGTTGTGCTCCGCCCACGTCGGCCGCCCCTGGAACGCCGTGTAGAAGATGTGCGTCGCGTCGGTGACGCTCGACAGCTTGGCCTCAGCGTCGGATCTATCCAGAAGATCGACGGGAATGAATTGGGCGTGTGTGTCAAAATCGGGCGGACGACGCGAC
>JANQOH010000471.1 GCA_028289725.1 Alphaproteobacteria bacterium | reverse complement strand
TCGCCCACCTCGCCATAAGCCGCGGCCACGAAGTCGCGCCACATGCGCGCCGGGACCGTGCCACCGGTCACGCCGTTCGTGGGGCTATTATCGTCGTTGCCAAGCCACACCCCGACGATCATTTGATTGGTGAATCCGACGAACCAAGCGTCGCGATTGTCTTGGCTGGTACCGGTTTTCCCGGCCACCGGCCGATCGAGCGCCGCCGCGCGCCCGGTGCCCGTTTCCACGACTTCGCGCAGTAAGTCCATGATGTCCGCGCGATGCCGGAAGCGCTGCACATCGTCCGAGATCGCCGCCTCGTGTCGGTACAGCGTCCGGTCGCCCGCGGCGATTTCATGGATCACATGGGGCTCTACCACCGCACGGCCGGCGGCGACGGCGGCGTAGGCCGCCGTAATCTCAAGCAGCGTGACGGGCGGGGTTCCCAGCGCGATTGCCAGGTCCGGCTCCATCGGGGCTTGAATGCCCATCTCGCGCGCAATCTCGATCACCCGCTGCGGACCCGTCTGATGGACGAGCTGGACCGCGACCGTATTGATCGATTTGGCGAAGGCGTTGCGCAGCGGCATTTCGCCCTGATAGCGGCCGTTATAGTTTTCGGGCGACCAGTCATCGAACCGGACCGGCCGGTCCTCCACCATGCTGTATGGCGTCAGCCCGGATTCAAGCGCCGCCATATAAACGAACAGTTTGAACAGCGAACCGGCCGGGCGACGCGCCTGTGTGGCGCGGTTAAACTGGCTTTCACGCCAATCCCGTCCCCCGACCATTGCGAGAACCGCGCCATTTGGCGCCATTGCGACAAGCGCGGCTTGGGTAAATCCCCGCGCCTCGCCTTCTTCGGCAAACCAGCGGTCGACGGTTTCCTGGGCGAGCGCCTGGAGGCGCGGATCAATTGTTGTGGTGACGGTGAAATCGCCCTGCGCCGCCCCAAGCAGATCGCGTACGGACTGATACGACCAATCGGCGAAGTAATTCCAACCAGGATCGGTCGCAGTCGCCGGCGCAAGTTCGGCGGGGTTCTCGCGCGCCTCGTCCGCCAATGCTTCGCCGATCGCGCGGGTTTCCAGCATCGCCTGCAATACGACCTCGGCCCGTGCGCGCGCGGCTTCCGGATCACGCGTGGGAGCGAGCCGAGAAGGCGCGCGGATCAAGCCAGCAAGCAGGACCGACTCGCTCAAGGTCAGGTCCGAGGCGCTCTTATTGAAATAGCGCTGCGCGGCGGCATCGACGCCATAGGCCCCCGCTCCGAGATAGATCCGGCTCAAATACAGCGAGAGGATTTCTTTCTTTTCGAGCCGCCCCTCGAGCCACAACGCGATCATGGCCTCTTGGATCTTCCGGCTCAGCGTACGCTCCGGACCGAGATACATCACCTTGGCAAGCTGCTGGGTGATCGTGCTGCCGCCTTGGCGCAGCGCGCCGGCGCGCAGATTGACAAACATGGCGCGAAGCACGCCAATTGGATCGATTCCAAAGTGGCTCCAGAAACGGCGGTCCTCGATGGCCACCACCGCATCGATCAGGTGTTTCGGAATCTCGTCATGCTCAAGCCGGCGCCCCCGCAGCACGCCACGACCGGCGAACACCTCGCCATCGGTGGCCTTGAGCAGAACGGCCGGTTGCGCCGGTGGGTCAAGCAAGTGCGGCACCGGTAGGGTGTAAGCGAAATAGGCAAGCACGCCGGCGAGCCCAAGACCCACAAGACCAACGGCTATCGCCGAATACTTTACAATACGGATGAGGCGCAGGAGTCGCACCAAGCGGACAAATCTCCGAGGGTCGGCACTTCGGTTGCTGTTAGTCTACCACGCTAGGCGGTCCTGCCCGATGCGCAATTGCACGCTCAAACGGCGAGATAGCGTCGGCGCACCTCTTCATCGGCCTTCAGCGCCTGAATCGTGTCGCGATACACGATATGTCCTTTATCGATCACCACCGCATGGCTCGCGATGCCGAGACAGAAATGCATGTTCTGCTCAGCCAATAGCACCGTGACTCCCATGTCGCGCAGGCGCCGAATGAGCTCGCCAATTTTTTGCACGATAATGGGCGCGAGGCCCTCAGACGGTTCATCGAGCAAAAGCACGTCCGGATTGCCCATCAGCGTCCGGGCAATGGTCAGCATTTGCTGTTCGCCGCCCGACAAGCGGCCGGCGATCCGATGACGAAGATCGCGGACGATGGGAAACACCTCGTACACGGTCTCGAGCGTCCAGTCGGTCTCACCGCCCGCGCCAGGCTTCGCCGCAATCGTCAAATTGTCTTCAACGGTATGTTCCGGGAAAATCTGGCGGTCCTCCGGCACATAGCCGATCCCAGCGCGCGCAATGCGGTGGGGCTTCGACCGCGCGACATCTTGACCGCGTATGGCGACGCTTCCCGTTCGTGGCGGCGCCAATCCCGCCAATGCCTTGAAGGTCGTGCTCTTGCCCGCACCATTTCGGCCAAGCAACGCCACGGTCTGGCCTTCTTCGACCGCGAATGTCACGTCGAACAAGATTTGGCTGGCGCCGTAGAACACATTGAGGCCGTCGGCGGACAATATGGCTGTCATGGCGCCACCTCCGCGTCTTCGGCGGGCGCCCCCAAATAGGCTTCTATGACATCCGGGTTGGCGCGAATTTCCTCGGCCGTGCCTTCGGCCAGAACCGCGCCGTAGCAGAGAACCCGGATCGACTGCGCGATTTCAAAAACAATGTCCATGTCGTGCTCGATGAACACCAAAGTCATGTGTTCGGCCTGCCAGAGCGCACGCACACGCTCGATCATCTGCCACCGCTCTTCCGGCCCCATGCCGGCGGTCGGCTCGTCGAGCAACAGCAGGCGCGGCTCCAGCGCCAAGGCCAATGCGATGTCGAGGAGCTTTTGGTCGCCATGGCTCAGATTGGCCGAAAGGTCGCGCGCGACGGCCCCAAGGCCTGTCATGTCGATGATTTCGCCGGCGCGTTGGCGGGCATTACTGTGCCGAAACCGCTCGGCCATACGTAACGTTTGGCGCCGGTGCGACTGCACCGCAGCCATCAGCGACTCTTCCACGGTGAGGCTGGGAAAGATGCTCGCCACCTGAAAGGCGCGGCCAATGCCGCGCCGCACGATTTCCGTCTCATCGAGACCGGCAATGTTCTCGCCGTCGAAGAGGATGCGGCCTGAATCCGGTCGCAATTTGCCGGAGATCAAATTGAATATGGTTGTTTTGCCCGCGCCATTCGGTCCGATGATCGCGGACAGGCTGCCGGGGGCGAACGCAAGCGATACGTCATCGGTCGCGATCACGCCGCCAAACGCCTTCGCGACATTCTCTAGTCTAAGCATCGGCCCGGCCCGATGCTTCGCGGCGATCGCTTACCAACTGCCAGATGTAGTCTCCGAGCCCGCGACGGAGGCCGAGCGCAAAGAACAATATCACCGCGCCGAGAACCAAACCGTAGTAGCGGGTATGCGCGGTAACGACCGCATTCAGAACTTCAAAGATAAAGGCGCCGAGCACAGGGCCCAAAAACGTCTGCATGCCGCCGAGCAAGATCATGAACAGCGGCTCGGCCGACTTGGCCCAAAAGGCCCACTCCGGAAACGCGCCGATATCGAGCAACGATTGCAGAACACCGGCCAGACTCGCCAGCGTGCCGGCGAGCACGAACGTAATCCATTGGTAGAGCTTGACCTTAAGGCCCAGGAACGCGGCGCGGTCCGGATTGTCGCGCAGCATGCGCAGGACATAGCCGAACGGCGACTCAACCACCTGGCGCATGATCAGGGCCGCGATGATCGCGAGGGCGGCGCAGAACATGTACATGTGCGACGCCTCGGCGAGATCGATGCCAAGGAACACCGGTTTCGGGAAACCGCCCATCAAGCCTTGGTCGCCACCGGTGATCGGTACGGCCGCCAGGATCGCGCTGTACAAGATCATCTGGAAGGCCAGGGTCAGAAACGAAAAGTAGATTGCCTTCGCGCGGATACAGATTGCGCCGATCGCCGCAGCCAGCACCGCGGAGCCGACCATCGCGAGCAACACGCCAAACGGGATGGCCCAGGCGCTGTCCGGCCCGACATACTCCGATTGCATGAACAGGCCGAACACATAGGCGCCGGCGGCGAAGAAAGCCGCGTGACCGAAGGCGACCAAGCCGAGATAGCCAATCAGCAGATTAAGCGAGAGCGCAAATATGCTGAAAATGCAGGTCTTTATGATGATATCGTGAACAAACGCATCATCGACCAACACATACAGAAGCGCGAGCAAGACAAACACGCCGAGCCCGAAAATCATGTCTCGGATGGGACCGCTGCGCCGCATGGGATTAGCTCTCTGCCCGACCGAAAAGGCCCTGCGGACGCAGGATCAACACCAAACACATGACCATGAACATCAGGCCGTCGGTGAAGAGCGGGAAACCGATTGCGCCGAAGGACCGCGCGAGTCCGATCAGAATCGCGGCGACGAACGCGCCCGCGATCGAACCCATGCCGCCGATGACCGTCACGATGAACGACTCGATGACGATCGAGAAACCCATGCCCGATGAAATCGAGCGCTCGCTCGCCGCCAGTGCGCCGCCCAGCCCGGCCAGAAGGCTCCCGAGCGCGAACACGCCGGCATAGATCAGCGTGGTGTTGATCCCGAGTGCCGATACCATTTGCGGGTTCTGCGCTGCAGCGCGAACGATCTTGCCGAAGCGCGTGCGCGCCATGATCAGCCATAGGCCAAGCGCGACCGCAATGCTTGCGCCGATCAGGAACAAATGGAATGGCGGTACAACCGCCCCGGCGACGAATAGCGGCGGCACCCGAAATACCTCCGGCGCGCCCAAACTCGACAGGAATTCTTCGCCCCAGATCAAAATGACGAGATCGTCGAGGATGAGGATGAATGCATAGCAAACAAGCAGTTGTACGAGGACGTTCGATTGATAGACACGGCTTATGAAGCCGCGTTCAAATAAAATGCCGACCACGCCCGCCCCCAGCGCACCAGCGATGACCGCCAGTGTGAAACTGTCTGTCACCGCCAACGTTGTGTAGGCGAAATACGCCCCAAGCATATAAAACGAGCCGTGCGCAAAATTGATCACGCCCAGCACGCCAAAGATCAGCGTTAGGCCAGACGCGACCAGAAACAGCAACATTCCGATTTTTAGGCCACCGACTGTCTGAAAGATCAGGCAGGACGAATTGGTCAGGCATTCGCCAAACGCAGCGAGTTCCATTCTTCGTTCAGACCTCGCTACGCTCGGTTCGAGATTTCAGATCGGGCCGGCAAGGTCACTGGCGCAACCTTTCGAACCCTGCCGTCAGGTTAGATATATCCTAGCTCCTGCTTCCAAGCGGTTTCGTGCTCGACAATGTCCGCCCAGTCAGCGGCTTGGATATTGGTGACGAAAGGCTCCTCGGCCACCGTGGTGCCCCAGCCCACGGCATAGTTGATCAGCGTCTGGTCATCGCCGCGCATCGTGACCGAATTGTCTGGTCCGACGCCAATGATCGACGGGCGTGTCATGCCGCGTAACGCATCCGCGACCTGCGCGCCATCGGCCGTCCCAGCCTCGGTCATCGCGGCGAGCAGGAACTCAATGCCGACCTTGCACTCCCATGACCAATTGGTCGGGTGGTCGTCGAAGCGTTCGACATAGGCCGTATCAAAGCTGCGGTTGGCCTCGATGTCCGGGAAACTGGAAATATAGCGCGTGCCCGAATGCAGCCCTTCCGGCAAGTCGCGCAGAGCGCTCATCGTCGTGTAGTCAGCCAAATTGATGGTGAAAAACTCAATGCTCCCGAACATGCCGTAGAGATTGGCCTGGTCGATAAACGACACCAGGTCGCCGCCCCACAAGGCACTGTAAACGGCGTCCGGTCTGCGCTGAAGGATTTGGGTGATGACTTCCGTGTAATCGGGCTGGAACAATTTCGGCCAGCCATTGCCAACCACCTCAATGTCATCGCCGCCAAACTGATTCAGAAGCTTGAAGAACAAGTCTGTGTTGTCACGACCGTAGGCGTAGTCGGGCGACACCGACATCCATTTCTTGAGCCCCTTCTCTTTCGCAATGCCCGCGGCGTATCGCGCGCTTCCGACAGCATCATGAATACCCTGGCGCGCAAATCGGAATGAATTGGGGCTGCGAATCGCAGGGTCGGCGCTCAGCGAAGAGGTTTCCGAGACATTGTGAAGACACAGCGTCCCCGCCTCGCGCACCACCTCTTGCACCGCGAATGAGGCGCTGGACGCCTCGCAATTGAAGACAACATCGACTTGATCGCTATTGACAAAGTCGCGCGTCACTCGCGCCGCCTCGTCCGGCTTGGCTTTGGTGTCGCGAATCAAAAGGTCCACAGGCCGACCGTCCAAGCCGCCGTTCGCGTTGAAGGCGTCGACCACCATTTGCACCGCATTGGTCGACGAAATACCGAGCTGCGCGACGCGACCGGACAGGATCGTGGGGATGCCGAGTTTGATCGGCCCCGAGGCCTGGGCGTTGGCGATCGCCGGAAAACCGGTGATGGCCGTACCGACCGCGGCCGCACCGGCGACAAATTGCCGGCGGTTCATTGAGCCATTCAATTTTTTTCTTTTATAAATCAATTGTCTTCTCCCAGGTGTTCGGAGCATGTCCGAAGCGCTCTAAGTCGCCGGAATGCGAATCTGATACTGCTCGGCCAGGTCGGTTAGGCTCTTCCAAGTTGTATCTTCGAGTGGGATGCCGTTGGCAAGATAATCCTCGCGACGGGTGCGTTCCGGATCGCCGGGCATCAGGACCTCTCCGTTCGGATCAATCGGCTTGGCGCTGCGAGCGAACTCGAGATAGCGCTCGACATCTGCCGCAAATCCGTTGCCAGCCTCAAAAGCAGCGACATCCATATAGATCGACAGCATACCGTTTGAAAGGCGATCCACGCCCGGCTTCGCGGCGCCGCTGCCCGTCAAAGCGCCGGCCAGCAACTCGCAGACAATGGACAGACCCGAACCTTTGTGATCCCCCATGGCGCGGATGGCGCCGGTCCCGGCGCGGGCATTGAGCGGCCGCTCATCGGTGATG
Source organism: Alphaproteobacteria bacterium (assembly GCA_028289725.1). Taxonomy (GTDB): domain Bacteria; phylum Pseudomonadota; class Alphaproteobacteria; order UBA7887; family UBA7887; genus JAKZSU01. The sequence goes on along the minus strand of JANQOH010000471.1, from coordinate 3,233 downwards.
GTTCCATAGAGCGCTTCAGGATTGGTCGTGAAATTGCCGCCCTCGTCGACCAATGCACCCTCGGGAAGCGGTTTGCCACCATCGACCGCGACCATCACTTTCCCCTCTGCAACGATCGAAGTCGCAAAATCGAGGATCACCGGCGGGCCGTCTTTAACAGGGACGCCAACGGCAAAAGGGTTGGTCGACATGCGCCGCTCCGACGAACCGAATGGCGCGACCGCAAGTCCGATACCCGATGTATTCACAAAGTGGACGGAAATCAGGCCATGCTCCGCCGCACGCGCCGGCCAGTCACCGATCCGCCCGAGATGAGCGACGTTCCGCAGCCCGATGACCGACGCTCCGTGCGCCTTCGCTTTCTCGATACCGAGATCGACCGCCTGCTCGCCGATCGTTTGACCAAAACCAAAATTGCCGTCGACCACGGCGATAACATCAGTATCGGTCAGCACGGTAATGGACTGACCGGGCAGAACCTTTTCGGCTTTGAGTTGGCTTACATAGCGCGGCACACGAACCACGCCATGACTCGGATGGCCAGCCAGATTCGCGCCGACCAAATATTTTGCGACACGGTCCGCCTCATCACGCTCACAACCGGCCGCCGCGAATAACTCGCTCGATAATCCAGTCAACGACTCTGCGCTGATTTGCATGGACCCTCTCCCCTTATTCGATTGCCCGGCCGGATCGACGTCGCTGCCTCGTGCGGGTCCAGGTTAAACCGGGCCCAAACGGCGCTTTAGTTACCTGGCCTCGACCCCGGAGTCGACAATCCCGTCATCCCCCGCGCCACAAACCAGCGCACAAACAATTTCACCGTCGTTTACGGCGACTTGCCCGGCCAGGAGGGCCGCCACTGCGGCGGAGCCACCGAGTTCGGCCGCAATTCCAAATTCACGCCACAACCAGCGCGCGGCATCGCGCATCTGCGCGTCCGACACGAGAACGATGTCGTCGGCGAGCGCGCTGATGATTTCGAGATTGATTTCCGCACTCCGACGGGGCGCTAGGACACCGACCTGCGTTTGGATCGCGTCGAGCGTGATCAACTTCGCGGCGCGGACACTCTCGCGCAGCGTCGGCGCTCCAATCGGTTCCACGCCGATGAGCCTCGCGTTTGGGCGTTTGGCCTTGATCGCGCTGGCAACACCGCTGATCAATCCGCCGCCGCCAATGGCGACGATCACGGTTTCGACGTCGGGTATGGCGTCAACGATCTCCAGCCCGATCGTTCCCTGCCCCTCGATCACCGCCGGATCGGCGAAGGGGTGGATATAGGTGAGCCCCTCGGCGTCCGCGGCGCGCAACGCTGCCTCGTTCGCGTCGTCCCATACCGCGCCATGCCGAATGACGGTCGCGCCCCAGCTCTCGAGCGTCGCCGCTTTCTCCGCCGGGCTGCTTTCCGGAAGATAGACACGGACAGGTGCACCGGCCTGGTATCCGGCATAGGCCACGCCAATGCCGTGATTGCCGCCAGACGCCGTCACGAGACCCGATGCCAACGTCATTGGATCGAGGGTCGCAACTTTATGGCTCGCACCCCGTGCCTTGAAGGAGCCCGCGATTTGCAGCGACTCGAGCTTCAACCAAAAATCTGGCTGACCGGGAAGCGGCGTTTTGAGAGGTGCCGCGCGCAGGACGGGTGTTTTCCGGACCTTGTCTGCAATCCGCTGCTGCGCGGCTTCGATATCGGCAAGGGAAATCACGAAGCGGCACGCGCTTTCCGTGCCCGGCTCGCCACCCGTTTGGCGATGGCCCAGCGGTGAACCTCGGACGGACCGTCGTAAATTCGGAACGGGCGGATTTCCCGCCACAGCCGCTCCATCAAGGTATCCGTGGTGATCCCCATGCCCCCCAAGATCTGCATGCACCGATCGACAATGCGAAAGGCGGCTTCGGCACAATGCACTTTTGACATGGATGATTCCTGGCGCGCTTGCTCGCCCTGATCGAGCAACCAGGCGGTCTGCCAAATCGCGAGACGGCTGGTGTAAATATCGATCTCATTGTCAGCGAGCATGAAACCGACACCTTCATGTTCCACCAAGGGTTTACCGAAGGCCTCTCGCTCAATGGCATAAGCCGTTGCGATGTCGTGCGCGCGCCGCGCCGCACCGAGCCAACGCATGCAATGGGTCAGTCGCGCGGGCGCTAAGCGGACCTGGGCATATTTGTACCCCTCGCCAATTTCACCGAGCACTTGATCGGCGGTCACACGCACATCGTTGAAACGAATTTCGCAATGGCCGCCGGCGAAACTCGATTCGAGTGTGTCCTGCACGCGGATGCGTTCGATGTTGGGGTCGTCATTGTCGACAAGGAACATGGTGGCGCCTTTGCCGCCCTCGATGCGATCCGACGTCCGCGCCATGACGATGTTGAGTTTTGCGCCGTCGAAACCGGTGATGAACCACTTGTCGCCGTTGATCACCCAATGATTGCCGTCTTGACGTGCCGTGGCAGCCAGCATGTTCGGATCGGAGCCGGCCCCGCCGCGCGGTTCGGTCATCGAGAAGCAGGAGCGGATATCGCCGGCGGCAAGCGGTCGCAGCCATTGCTCTTTCTGCTCATCCGACGCCACCACCTCGAGCAGGTGCATATTGCCTTCGTCGGGCGCCGCGCAATTGAGCGCTTGGGGTCCGAGAAGCGAATAGCCTGCCGCCTCGAACACCACGGCCATTTCGCGGGTGTTCAATCCCAATCCGCCCCACTCTTCGCCAACATGAGGGCTCAGCAAACCGGCGTCTCGCGCCTTTGCCATGAGTTCGCGCTTCAGTTCATCGGCGGGACCATGCGCGCCCTCGCGTTCATCACCCTCGTAGGGGATCACCACATCTCGAATAAACGATTCCGTCCGTTCCTTGAGTTGGACAAGTTCGGACGGCAGGGAAAAATCAATCATTCGCGGCCTACCTATTGATTTGATGCAGGTTTCAATCAGTCCGCGCGGCCTTGCGCGACTTCGTGCGCCATTTCCATGACGCCGTGCGCAACGGCCTCGAAAGGCTGATATTTCGGATCGGTCACTGTCCCGCGCCGATACTGCGCGAAAAGCTGCTCGAAAACGATCGCCAGTTTGAACATGCCCAGCACGCGGTGAAAGCGAAAGTCGGACATATCACGACCCGTCAGCGTCGCGTAAAGGTCCCGCGCCTCGTTGCGCCGCATGGCGCCGGCGCTGCCCGTCGGCATCTGACCAAGTAAAAACATCGCTTGCGGATCAGAGG
>JANQOH010000133.1 GCA_028289725.1 Alphaproteobacteria bacterium | reverse complement strand
CCCGCCAACCCCGGCATATTCCCCTTCACTGTTCTCGCGGATCACGACCCAATCGACACCCTCGCCGAGTTCGTCGCGCAGCGGGCCGGTCAATCCCGGCAGCAGTCTCGCGGGCCGCACATTGACGTATTGATCAAGACCTTGGCAGATCGCGAGACGGAGGCCCCAAAGCGTCAGGTCGTCCGGCAGGGTCGGATCGCCGACCGCACCGAAATAGATCGCATCGAAATCCTTCAGCGCGGACAGGCCGTCCGCCGGCATCATTTGTTTATGCTTGCGGTAAAAATCGGATCCCCACGGAAAATCCTCGGTGTCCAACGCAAAGCCGTCCGCCGCCGCCACCGCGCGCAACACCTTCAGTCCGGCGGTAACCACTTCGGGTCCAATACCGTCGCCACCGATCACCGCCACCTTATGTGTGCGCACCAATATCCTCCCCAAATAAATCCATGCTCAAGATAGGGTCACGCTTGTGCCCGAGCGGAGGCGATCTTATCATCGACCAAATCCCCACATAAGGTGAGTTCCTTGGCAAATCTCGGCATTACGATGGGCGACCCCAGCGGGGTCGGTCCGGAGATTATTTGCAAAGCACTGGCGACTTTGCCGCCCGATCAACGGTCGCAGTGCCGGGTGATTGGACATCCGGAATTCTTGGCGCGCGCCAACAAATTGACAGGGTCCGGCTTGGCGTTCGGCGAGACCCTGGGCGCCGTGCCGGTCACGCCGGTCGAAACACCAGAACTTGCGTCAATCCAGGATGGGACCGAAACCGCCGGCGGTGGTCACGCCGCCTATGGTTATGTCGTCAAAGCCGTCGACCTAGCCCTGAAAGGCGAGATCGACGTGATCGTGACAGCGCCGCTGAACAAGTCCGCGCTGCACATGGCCGGCCACAAATATGATGGGCACACGGAACTCCTTCAGCATCTGAGCAATGCGTCCGCGTCATACATGCTCCTCGCGTCGGAAACGTTGAAGGTCATCCACGTTTCCACCCATGTTTCGCTTGCGGACGCCATCGCACGGACGCGCCAACAGCGCGTGCTCGATACGATCCGGATCGGCCGAGACCACTTGCGAAGGCTGGGCATCGCGGAACCCCGCATTGTCTGCTCCGGCCTCAATCCGCATTGCGGCGAAGGCGGCTTGTTCGGCCGGCAAGATTTGGATGAAATCAAGCCGGCGATCGAGGCGGCCCGCGCCGAAGGCATTGATGCCCATGGGCCGCTGCCCGGCGACACCGTGTTTTACCGGGCGAGCCAAGGGGAATTCGACCTGGTCGTGGCGAACTACCACGATCAAGGACACATCCCGGTCAAGCTAATCGCCTTTCATACGGCGGTGAACGTATCCCTGGGTCTGCCAATTCAACGCTGCTCGGTCGATCACGGCACCGCCTTCGACATTGCGTGGACCGGCAAGGCGGACCACACAAATATGCTGTCGGCCCTCGCCTATGCGCGACGCATGGCGGCAACCGCGAAACTTGCCGCCTGACCAGCCTTGCCGCTGGTCGACATCGCGATCATTGCCGACGATCTGACCGGCGCGCTTGATGCGGCCGCGCCGTTCGCCGCGCGCGGCGCCGACACGCGCGTTGCCGCGACGCCCGACTTGGACAGGCTCGGCTCGCCCATGCCCGCCGTGCTTTCAGTATCCACCACGTCGAGACATCTGGACGGGGACGCGGCGTCCCAAGTGGTCGCCACCACTTGCGCCAAGCTAGCGCGCTTGGAACCGGCGCAATGGATTAAAAAAGTCGACTCGACATTGCGCGGTAATGTGGCGGTCGAAATCGGTGCGGCGTTGGCCGCGAGCGGCCTCCAGCACGCCGTTGTCTGTCCGGCGGTTCCCGCGCATGGGCGAACGGTAGAAGGCGGGGTGGTGATGGTCGACGG
>JANQOH010000449.1 GCA_028289725.1 Alphaproteobacteria bacterium | reverse complement strand
GACCCTTGCGCCATATGCGACACTCGTGGCCATTAATGGCGACATATCCGACCTTCGGATCGCTCACCGCTCCCTCCCCACGCCCGTGAAAGTCGCCCTTGTTCGTCGTTTCAGCGCGGCGTCATTCGGCCGCCGTGCCGTGCAGGATGGGATCCGGCGCGACGCGGTCCGCCATCGGCAGCGGTTCGGGCCACCAATGATCCTCCCAATCGGGCCATAGGTCGGCGAGCTGTGGCATCACCTTTTCGGCGTACAGTCGGCTGTTATAGTTCGCAAGCTCCTTGCTCATATTGCCGAACTGTAGCAGCAGCATGAGGTGGCCGAAGCGGAGCTCCGTCACGACTTCCCGCAATTTCTCCGCGATCTGATCGGGCGTGCCGACAATCACGTAGCCGTTGTCCAGAATGGCGTCGAATTCCCGCGCCTTCTTGTCGACGCTCGCGATTGCACGTTTGCTGCGTTTCGCGGCCTGCCCGACTTGGCTTTCCACGCCGGCCCGCATCGTTGCTTCCGTCGTATAGCCCGGCGGCGTCGCGAAGCGGGGGTCGATATGCAGACAACGGCCATAAAAATATTCGGCCGGTTCGCGGTAAAGTTCGTAGGCTTCCCTTTCAGTTTCGGCGACACCGACGAACTGTAAGAATCCAGCGCGGTAAGGATTTGGATCCTTGCCGATGCGCTTCATTTCCTCCCAGAAGCCATTCATGGTTTGCGCGGCCGCCTTGTATCCGTAATAGGATAGATAGCAATACACGTAATCCATCGCCGCGCACCAATGCCACGTCTCGACCGATCCGCCACCCGGAATCCAAATCGGTGGGTGAGGCTGCTGAATCGGCCGTGGCCAAATATTCACGTAGCGCTGCTGGTTAAACCGGCCGTTGAACGCGAAGGTGTCGGGCTCCGTCCAAGCGCGCTTCACCAAGTCGTGCGCCTCGTAGTAGCGCTCGCGCAGCAAGCTCGGGTTCTGACCGTAAGCGAAGCACGTGTCCATCGGCGATCCGACCGGGAACCCCGCAATCAACCGCCCACCCGAAATGCAGTCGATCATGGCGAATTCTTCCGCGACACGCGTCGGCGGGTTGTACAAGGCCAAGCTGTTCCCCATAACACAGAGCATGGTGTTGGGATTGGCGCGCCGGGCCAGTGAGCTGGCGATAAGATTGGGCGAGGGCATGAGGCCGTAGCCGTTGGAATGGTGTTCGTTGCAGCAAATGGCGTCGAATCCGACATCGGCCGCGAACTCCATTTCGTCCATGAACGCGTTGTACATGTGATGCGCGCGTTCGGGACTGAACAGGCTTGAGTGAATATCAACCCAGACCGACGGATTTTGCTCGCGAAAATCATCCGGCAGCTCGGTATATGGCATCAAATGAAACCAAAGATGCTTCATGGCGTTTCAAGCCCCCTTGCACGCTGACGCGGTCATGCAGCCCGTCATTGTCCCCGGACTATGCGCCGCCTGTCCACCGTCCAGGCCGCAGGACCCGCATGCGACGCGCGCAAGCGCGCGTTTCGGTGCTTGAACCCAAGCGCCCGATGCGCATAGGTTGCCCGCAAAGGCGTCGAGGAACCTAAAGGACTAGCGACGCCACAGGGAGCAACGGCCGGACAGCACATTTTGTGGCAAGCCGCCTAGGGGACAGAAAACGCGACATTCTGGGGTGGGGCCTGGAAAGAACCGGTGCATTCCGCACCTGACCAATGAGGCGAAGAATGACTGTCACCCGTCGTAATTTTCTCCGCGGCACGGCCGCCGGAACCATTCTGGCCGCCGCGCCGGCGATTGTTGGGCGCGCCCGCGCTGACGACGCGATCAAAGCTGGAATCATCCTCGACCAATCGGGCGGTCTCGATATTTATGGGCAGCCGATGGTTGACGCGGTCCGGTTGGCGGCGAAAGAGATCAACGATGATGGTGGTTTGCTGGGCCGGCCTCTTGAGCTGATTTTTTATGACGGCCAATCGAGCACACAATTTTATAGCCAGTACGCCACGGAAGCGGCGACGCGCGAACAAGTCGACGTGGTGCAAGCCGGTATTACCAGCGCGTCGCGCGAAGCCGTTCGTCCGATCCTCGGTCGTTATCAAACTCTCTATTTCTACAATACACAGTATGAAGGCGGCGTTTGCGATCGAAACGTCTTCTGCACGGGATCGACGCCCGCGCAGACGGTGCAGAAGCTTGTGCCCTACACCATGAACAAGTGGGGCAAGAAAGTGTATGTCGTTGCCGCCGACTATAATTACGGCCACATCACGTCGGATTGGGTCGTGAAATACGCCCGCGATCATGGCGGCGAAGCGGTTGGCGTGGAGTACTTCCCGCTCGACGTCACGGATTTCGGACCGTCGATTAACAAGATCCAGGCCGCAAAGCCCGATCTGGTTATTTCGGTGTTGGTTGGCGGCGCGCACGTGTCGTTCTATCGCCAATGGGCCGCGGCCGGCATGAAGTCGGAGATCCCGATGGCTTCCACGACTTTCGGAGTCGGCAACGAACATCTGCTGATGTCGGCGGAGGAAGGCGACGGCATGATTGTCGCCTATGGCTACCTCGAGGAATTGGGCAGCGCCGCGAACAAAGCTTTTCTCGATCGTTTCCACGCTATGCATGGCGACGATGCGCCCTACGTGAACGAGCTCGCAATCCGCAGCTATGAAGGCCTGTATTTGTGGGCGGAGGCCGTGAAGTTGGCAGGCACGGCCGAACGCATGCCTGTGATCGAAGCGTTGGAATCCGGCCTGGCGTTCGATGGCCCGAGCGGCCGCGTGGAAATCGATCCGAAGACCCATCACATCGTGCAAGACGTCTATCTCGCCGAGTTGAAGGATCAGCAGTTCTCCATTCTGGAGACCTATCCGCGGCAGCCGCCGGCCGACACGGATTTGGTCTGCGACTTGATCGCCAACCCGAACGACGCGACCTTTTATTTCGAGAATGGACTTGAGGCGGCGGGCATCAAATAGCCCCCCGCCCGACTGTCATAACGCTTAAGGGGGAGCGTTGGATCTCGCCGCGATTCTGATCCTTCAAGCGGTCAGCACGGTCGCAACCTTGGTGATCATCAGCATCGGGCTCGCGGTGATATTCGGCATGATGCGCGTGATCAATCTCGCGCACGGCGAGTTCATTATGCTCGGCGGCTACACCGTGTTCGTGGCCACCAACGCCGGAATCAATATGTGGGTCGCCATGCTTGTGCTGGCGCCGCTTGTGGTCGGCGTAATCGGCATCGCCGTGGAGCGTTTGGTGATCCGGCATCTTTATGGCCGGATGATCGATACGCTGTTGGCGAGTTGGGGACTCAGCCTGTTTTTCATTGGTTCGATCACCACCATCTTCGGCAATACGACGACCAGCCAAATCGCCTCGCCGTTCGGCGCCGTACGGATCGGCGCCTACAGCATCAGCGGCTACGACATTTTCTTGGTGTTTATGGCCATGACCATCGTGGCTGGGCTGTTTGTGCTCATGCGGTTCACGAAATTCGGCCTGTTGACGCGCGGCACGATGCAGAATGCCGACATGGCGGCGGCGCTTGGCGTCAATCCTGGCCGCATTTACATGGTGACGTTTGGATTGGGCGCCGCCTTGTCAGGGCTCGCGGGGGGCTTGCTCGCGCCTCTGTCCGCCGTGCTGCCGACGATGGGCGCGGCGTTCATCGCGAAAGCCTTCATCACGGTGATTTCCGGCGGCACGGCAATCCTGTTCGGCACCGCCAGCGCGAGCGCGCTGCTCGGCACGGTCAACACGGTGGCGACCTATCTCACGACGCCGGTGCTCGGCGAAGTCGCCTTGCTGTTGGCCGCGATCATCCTTCTTCGCCTGTTGCCGCGCGGCATCACGGGCCGTTTTCTGGGGAGAGATTTGTGAGGGCTCGGCGCTGGCGGTTGATCGGCTTTTTGGCGCTTTTGTTGGGCGGGGTCGCGTTCGCCTTCGGGTTTCCCGCGTTTGCCAGTCTGCATGCCACCATCCAATTGACCAATGCCTTGGCGCTTGCGCTGTTCGCACTTAGCTTGGCGTTGGTATGGGGCTTCGGCGGAATATTGTGCTTCGGCCAAGCGGCCTTTTTTGGGCTTGGCGCCTACGCTTACGCAATCGCGGCGATCAATTTTGGCGATACGACGTTCGCGTGGCCCACGGCGATATTGGTGCCGGCGGCGTTTGCCGCCGCCCTCGGCTATTTCATGTTCTATGGCCGGCTCAGCGACGTCTATTTGGGTGTGGTGACGCTGACCGTCACGCTGATCCTGTTCCAATTATTCAACAGCACCGCCGGGCCGGAATATCGGATCGGCGATGCGCGGCTCGGTGGCTTTAACGGTATCCCGTCGACGCCGCCACTCAATGTGCCGTTTGATGGGCGCGCATATCTTTCGCCCGAAAGCATTTTCGTGATTGCCGTGTTGGTCTTGCTGGCGGCCCTTTTTGGCTGTCTTTGGCTGCTCCGCACACGGTTTGGCCGTGTTCTTGTTTCGATCCGCGAAAACCCCTTGCGCGCGGAATTGCTCGGCTACGATGTGCGGGTGCACAAGCTGGCGGCGTTCACGATCGGTGGCGGCATGGCCGGGCTCGCGGGCCTATTGTTCGCACAGAACGTGCTTGTGAATCCGGCTCTGTTTAGCTTGCTCTATACCGCGCAGGTGATCATCTGGGTCATCGTCGGCGGCCTCGGGACGTTGGTTGGACCGATCCTCGGGTCCATCGGGCTGCAATATGTCATGGCCTGGCTTGGGACATTGGGATGGATCAACCCCAACCTCGCACTCGGCGTCATCCTGGTTGCCTTCGTTCTATTTGTGCCGCGTGGCCTTTGGCCCCTCTTGGTTAAGGTGGTGACGCATGGTCGCCGGCTCGTACGCGGGAATGGCACATCGTGACCGTGGCCCCGATTCTTGAAATCCGGAAGCTTACAAAGCGGTTCGGCGGCGTGACCGCCGTGGATGGGGTCGATTTCACGCTCGCCGACGGCGAATTGCGCTGTCTCATCGGACCGAACGGCGCGGGCAAGAGCACCTTCTTCAATTGCCTCTCCGGCCAATTGGCGCCAACGAGTGGCGCCGTGCACCTGGACGGTCACGATATTTCCGGTTGGCCGAGCCATGCCATCGCGCGCCTTGGCGTCGGTATCAAGACACAAGTTCCCAGTGTGTTCGACGGACTGGAAGTACGCGAGAATGTGTGGCTGGCCGCGCGTCGCCGTTACAATGCAAGGGAAGCAAAGGAGCGGTGTGACGAGCTCTTGACGCGCTTGAACATTCAATCGCTTGCAGCGCACATGGTCGGCGAGCTCGCCCACGGACAGCGGCAGTTAGTTGAGATCGGCATGGTGATCGCCAGTGACCCTCGACTCATTCTGTTGGATGAGCCCGCCGCCGGCATGAGCCGGGACGAAGTCGCGCGATTGGCGGCGTTGATTTCGGAGATAGCGCGCGAACGGTCTCTGATTGTCGTCGACCACGATATGCGGTTCATCCGCATGATCGCCGAGACCGTGACCGTGTTTCACCAGGGCCGCGTTCTGATCGAGGGGGAAGTCGATAAAGTTCTCGCCGATGCCATGGTCAAAGACGTTTACTTAGGCAAGCAAGTGGTTTGACTGTGATGTTGGAGGTTCGCGATCTCAAAGCCAACTACGGTCAGATTCCCATCTTGGACGGAATTTCCATGACGATTGCGGAGGGCAACACCGTCGGCGTCCTTGGACACAATGGTATGGGCAAGACGACCCTGCTAAAGACCATCATGGGTCTTGTGCGTGCGACCGCCGGTCACGTGCGATATCTCGGTCAGGACATTACGGACAAACCTGTCCACGAGCGCAATCAGATGGGGATTGGTTATGTACCGCAAGGCCGGGCGATTTTTCCTTCGCTAAGCGTGCGCGACAATCTTCGCATGGGGTGCGCCGTCGCGCCGGTCGAAGAAAAGGCCGCGCTCGAGCAAGCGCTCGCGACTTTTCCCCGTCTTGCGCCACTGTACGATCGGCTTGGCGGGACATTGAGCGGCGGCGAGCAGCAATTGCTCGCGTTAGCACGTTGCCTTTGCGGCATGCCAAAGTTGATCTTGCTCGATGAACCGACCGAAGGCGTACAGCCTTCGATCATCGAGGAACTCATAGAAATTATGCGCAATCTGAAACAGTCACGCGCTCTCACAGTCATACTTGTTGAGCAAAATCTTGATTTTATTGCTGCACTATCGAATGAGGTTCACGTTATCCAAAAAGGTCGTTTGGTTCGCCAAGTCGAGCCGGCGCACTTGTCCGATCCCGCGATGGTCGATGAGTTCATCGGGACATTCGTATAGGCGGCTAGTTCATTGCCCTTACTCGTCGAACGGTAGTGGCTCGCCCTCCGGCAGCGGAATTTGGAAGACGTTCAAAGTCATCGAAACCAGAGTGTAGTAGCCCAAAATACCGACTAACTCGCTCGCACCGGCGGCACCCAAGTGTCTCTTCACCGCTTCGAAGCGGGCATCGCTGACGCGGTGGGTCTCGTGCAGCTCGACGCAGAAATCATAGATCGCTTCCTCGTCGTCGTTTGCGAAGTCCGGTCGCCGTCCTTCGTGTATTGCGTCGATCACCTCGAGTGATAACCCGCCTTCTATGGCGAATTTCTTATGGGCGTACCACTCGAACTGCGCCGACCAGACGCGCGCGACATAAAGAATGCCGAGTTCTTTCAATCGCGCCGGCACCGAGGTGCCGAACCGCATCAGCGCCCCCAGCTTCTGCGCCTTGTCCGCAAACTCGGGGCTCGCTAGCCATCCGGCGAAGGGACCGCCAATGCCGGTCGTGGCGCCGCGGGGACCCGACCGAATGTCGTCGAGCACCTTTTTTTGCACATCGGTCAGGTCTTTGGGATCAAGCGACGGTAAGCGGCTCATATCGGACTCCGGTTTCCTTATTGGACAATCCCGAAGCATAGCCGCGGCACTGGGCGGGTCGCCAGGATCGACTTTGTCGATGCCGCAGCTTAGCCTGTTCCTAATCGTAAAAGACAGATTCGAAACGCCAATCGAGGATTGTTTCATGTCCCGATCACAACGCGGCCTATTCGAGCTCTATCGTGAAAATCCCGAACGTGCGGACCGGCTGATATTCGGACGGATTGCCCATCCGGATCGGCGAGGGTTTTTGCGCGGCGCCGGGCTCGCCGCCATGGGGGCGGCAATCGGTGCAGCGATACCGTTTCACCGCAATATGCCGGCCGGGTTCATTCCGCTGGCGCTTGCGGAAAGTGATGACGTGATTGCGGGCAAAGACGGGCTGACAATTCTCAACGACCGACCGATCAATGCCGAAACCCCGCCGCATTTGCTCGACGACGCGATTACGCCCACCGCGCGGCATTTCATTCGCAACAACGGCCATCCGCCGGTGGATGTATCGGCGGAAACATGGACCCTGACGATCGACGGCCTGGTCGACACGCCGCTGACGCTTTCGATCGCCGACCTGAAGGCGAAATTTGAAGTGGTCGAGCGGGCGCTGACGATCGAATGCGGCGGCAATGGCCGCGCGTTTTTCGACCCGCCGGCCAAGGGCAATCAATGGACGTTCGGCGCGGTCGCCTGTTCCAAGTGGACCGGCGTTCGATTGGTCGATCTCTTGAAGGCGGCAGCGGTCAAGGACGGCGCGGTGTACACGGCGCATTACGGCGCAGACACGCATTTATCCGGCGATCCTGAAAAACGGCCGATCTCGCGCGGCGTGCCGATCGCTAAGGCGATGGATCCAAATATTCTCGTCGCCTTCGAAAAAAACCGCGCGCCGATCCACCCGATGAATGGTTCGCCGCTGCGCTTGGTCGTACCGGGTTGGCCGGGGTCGTGTTCGCAAAAATGGCTGACGCGCATCCAACTGCGCGATGTGGTGCATGACGGCGCGAAGATGACCGGCACGTCCTATCGCGTGCCGAACCGTCCCGTGGCACCGGGCGAGAAAGTCGACAAGGCGGACTTTGTGATCATTCACGCGATGCCGGTGAAATCGTTGATCACATCGCCTCAATCCGGGCTGCAGGGCGCGGACCGATCGATCGAGGCGCGCGGTCACGCGTGGGCGGGCGACCGCACAGTGAAGTCGGTGGCGGTGTCGATCGATTTCGGCGCCACCTGGTCGGAGGCGACGCTTGACGATCCGGTCAATCCGGGCGCATGGCAGAATTGGCGCGCCGCGGTCGATTTCCCGGGCCCCGGCTATTACGAAGTCTGGGCACGCGCGACCGACGACCACGGCATGTCGCAACCGCATGCCATCGCCTGGAACCCCAAAGGCTATCTCAATAACTCGATGCACCGCATCTCGGTGACGGTCGCGTGACGCGTTGGCTTATCGGATTTGCGGCGCTGGCGATTTCCGCGGCACTATTTGGTGCGTCGGCGAGCGACGACGATTTCGGCGGCTTGCCGGACGGTGAGGGCCGCGAAGAAGTGTTCGTGATTTGCTCGGGCTGCCACTCGATCAAACTGGTCGTGCAACAAGGCCTCACCCGCGACTCCTGGCAGGAATCGCTCGACTGGATGGTCGAGGAACAAGGCATGCCCGAAATGGACGCCGAAACCCACGCCCGCGTCCTCAACTATTTGGCCGAAAATTTTGGGATCGATCATCGTCCGCCGCGCTAGCGGTGCAGCGCCTTACCTTGACTTGCGTCCCTTCTTTCCCATAGTGACCACCACTTGGCGGAGTTGGCCGCAAACGGCGCTCCGTATGACCACGGAACTCATGCATGTTTGACACGCTCGCCGGCCGTCTCGGCGATATTTTCGACCGTCTCAAAAAACGCGGCGCGCTCAGCGAATCCGACGTTTCGGCGGCGTTGCGCGAAGTGCGCGTTGCGCTGCTCGAAGCCGATGTCGCGCTGCCGGTGGTCAAGAAGTTTATCGATGGCGTGCGCGAACGCGCGGTCGGCGCGGAGGTGCTGAAAAGCGTCACGCCCGGCCAGATGGTCGTCAAGATCGTCAACGACCATTTGATCGAAACGCTGGGCGGCGAA
>JANQOH010000435.1 GCA_028289725.1 Alphaproteobacteria bacterium | reverse complement strand
CGTCAATTGTGTGATTCACCTCCATACCCCCTATGGCCAGGCGGTGTCGGCTCAACAGCCAGGCCTGCTCCCTTTGACGCAGACCGCCATGTTTTTGGATGGCGACATTGGCTATCACGACTTTGAAGGCACCGCGACCGACCTCGACGAGCGCGCGCGTTTGGCCGCCGACTTGGGCGACAAGAACTGTCTAATTTTGCGCAACCACGGCACGCTGACAGTGGGCACGCACGCCTCGGATGCGTTTGCGCGGATCTATTTCCTCGAGCGTGCTTGCATGTCGCAGATTATGGCTCAGTCCGGCGGCACGCCGCTGAATACGCCCTCTGCCGACGCGATCGCGCATACCGCGTCCGTGGCACAAGGCGGATTGGGTCAAGGCTATGCTCAGCGCCTTACTTGGCCGGCCCTATTGCGGCGGATGGATCGGATCGACCCGAGTTATCGCGACTAGTCCGGCACTATCGGTGCGCCAGCCCGGTGGCTCAGTGCCGACGCATGCCTTCGGTTTTTTGCGGCAAGATGTGGCCAATGACGCGTTGAATTTCGTCGGGTTCATCCGTGAAGGTGATCCCAAGTTCCGTGTCGTCTTCCCAGGCCACCTGGACCGGGAACTCGCCAAAGCGGTAGATCATTAACGGGAAGCGTGAATCGTGCTCGAACGCGCGTTCGGTGCGCAGACGCGCGCCGCCGACCGAAATATCGAGAATTCGGCAATCGACCGCGCGGTTCTCGACATAGATCGCGCCCGACAGCAAGACGAGGCGACGCGGAAATTTCCGTACTTCGTTCGTCTTTTCGGGATGGTCGATAATGTCGTCGACCAATTTTTCCACTTCTTCCGGCGGTGCATTGAAGGTCAGTCCGATTTTGCGGCCCGCACGGCGCACCACATCACAGTCGAATTCATCGAAGCCTTCAATGCGAAGACGGAACGCGTCCGGCGGATCCTTGTCGCCGATGATCCGAATTTGCGCACCGCCTGCCGAGATATTCAGAACATCGCAATCGAGAATGAGATCGGACACGATGATCTTACCGGCACAAAAAACCGAGCTGCGCTTGAATCGGTGCCGGTTTTTGGGCGTTGCTCCGGGCAAGCCGTGTCTGGCGGCGAGTGTGTCCGGATCAGCCGTCACTTCCGGTTCCTGCGCGTCCGAGCCGCGACGGTAAACGCCGCGCTCGACGGACCGCGTCAGCTCACGCGCCCAAAGGTCGGCGCGCTGTGCGTCCCCGCGGAAGAAATGGACGCGCCCGCTCGCCACGTCGTGGTCGGCGTCGGCCATTTCATATTGCACGGCCGCTTCGAACGCCGCGGCGCGGCAATACATCAGATACTCGTCGCGGCGGTCGCGGACGCGGCCATAATACAATTGTTCGCGGTTGGCGGTCGTGATGATTGCCTGGGGCACCAGGTTGAGAAAACCTTCATTGGCAAGTTGAACCAGAAGGTCCGAATGCCGATCGACTTGCGCGGCAATGTCTTCCTGCTGACCGGTGTGTTGCACCAGTGCCTTGCCGAGGTCGAGCAACCGATAGGTGACGAGGTCGCGCTCAGGCTCGCCGCGCCAATTGGCATTGCGTGAAAGGGTTCCGCCGCGCGGTGCGATTGTTTCGTCGATCATGCCGGGCTCCCACAGGCATTGGCCGCGATTTTATGAGTGTGGCAGTGTCATATTCCATTGCCCCACCATAAGAAATAGGCCGGCAAGCGTTGGCGCCAATGTCGGTTGATTATTGTTTTTTCGCGCGTGGCGGCTTTCGCGATGACTGGGTGTGGGCGCGTTGACCGACCCGGCGCGCCAGCCGTCGGGCCAAGGCGTTCAGCTCCTTCCGTTCGAAGCGCAAGTCGGCGATGTGACGGGCATCGCTTTGGCCTTGGTCGATCGCTTTCGTCATCTGCCGTGTTACGGCCTCGACCGTGTCAACTGTGTCGCGCAACACATCGGGGCGCGGGAGCGGCAAGACGACCTGTTGCTCCATCATCAAC
>JANQOH010000427.1 GCA_028289725.1 Alphaproteobacteria bacterium | reverse complement strand
GGCTGGCTAATAAAATCGTCGGGATCCTTTTTCAGTTTGGACCGCAACGACGCGAGTTCCTTCTTTGACGCACGTGGTCCGATCACCACACCGTAACCGCCCGAGGCGCCGACCGGTTTGGTGACCAAATCCCCCAGGTGGTCGAGCGTCTTTCTCAGACCGTCCGCCTCGCGGCAAATATTGGTCTCGACGTTCTGCAAAATCGGATCTTCGTCCAAGTAGTAGCGGATGATCCGCGGCATATAGGCGTAGACCGCTTTGTCGTCGGCGACACCGGTCCCGACCGCATTGGCCAAGGTCACATTGCCCGCACGATAGGCGCGAAACAGGCCCGGCACGCCGAGCAGGCTTTTCGGATTGAACGTCTCGGGATCGAGAAAGTCGTCGTCGATGCGGCGGTAGATGACATGGATCGGTTCCAACCCGCCAGTCGTCCGCATGAACACCTTATCGTTCTCGACGACCAGATCCTGGCCCTCGACCAGCGGCGCGCCCATCTCGCGCGCCAGGAACACATGCTCGAAATAGGCCGCGTTGTAGATGCCCGGCGAGAGAAGCGCGACCGTCGGGTCGGACACGCCGGCCGGCGCAACATCGCTCAGCGCCCGCGCGAGCTGACGGCCGTAATCGTCGACGTCGGCAATCGAGACGCCGTCGGCTAGATCGGGGAACGCCCGCATCATCAAATGGCGGTTCTCGATGACATAGGACACGCCCGACGGCGTCCGCGCATTGTCCTCAAGCACCCGAAACGCGCCTTTTTCGTCGCGCACAATATCGGTGCCGCAAATATGCACATAAGTGCCCTGAGGCGGCGTAAAACCGCGCATCTCGGGCCGGAAATTGTCATTGCCCTCGACCAGATCGCGCGGCACCACGCCGTCTTTGAGAATGTGCGCATTGTTGTAAATGTCACCCAGAAACAAGTTGAGCGCTGCCACCCGTTGCTTGACGCCGGTCTCGATCGTCGCCCAATCCTTTTGCGACAAGACGCGCGGGATCACGTCGAACGGCAAGATCCGGTCAATCGCATCGCGATCGGAATAGACCGTAAAGGTAATGCCCAAATTGAACAGCTCGCGCTCCGCGTCGCGCGCGCGTCGCCGCAAGCTCGCGTTGTCGAGCGCCGCCAGATGCTGTCGTATCCGGCGCGTATGTCCAAGCCCGTTCCGGCCGAACATCTCACAGAAATAGCCGCCGGCATCGTAGCCGCTTAGGCCGCCCTTGGCCGTGTCCGTCCCCGCCATGCCGCTCCTGTCGGTCATCGATTTCAGGCGGCGATGATACCGGAATCTTTTCGCTTGCCGCCAGCATCCAACAATTGGCGGCAACCGAGCGGGCATCAGAGTCGGCTAATGTGCGTGGCGAGCACAAAGCCCAAGCACGGACCTGCCTGCCTGCGCACTCTATCGATAATGCCCACAGCAGGCGCCGCCGCGCCCTCCGTCAGCCCTCTCCCGCACCGACGCTGGGTAACGTTAAGCGGTTCCTGGCCGTCGGCGCCTGACGCCCTATAGCATTCGCGCTGTCGAGCCGCGCGGGGGCGTATTGTCGGGACACCGCCGGCCGACTACCATGACGTGCATCCATATATCGACCCGCGAGACGTGCTCCTTGCAAAGCGCTGTTGTCAGAATGGAATTTTGGATCGGCGAATGGTGCCTGCTTTGAAGTCCGCAAGCCTATGCGCTTTCGCCTTATGCGCTTTTGCCGTAACAGGCAAAGACGCGTTGGCGGACGACGACTTTTTGTATGTCGCGCCCGCTTGGAGCAAATTTCTCGAGATTTGCGGAAATGCCCTAAGACATCCCGACTCGGTGGTCGACTTCACAAGAAAGGACGATTTTACCGGCCACGCTCTGTTTGCACGGTCCGAGGATGGAAACACTATTCACGGTACGTTTGATACCGACTTCACAAAGTCCAACGGGGGTTCCCACGCTTTGTTGGCTTGGACCAAGCACCGGTATTCAGACCTCAGGAAGTGCACGATCACAGTTTTTGATTTTGGTGAATATGATGGCCCGCGCGACGAGATCGCGGAAGCGAAAGTGCGCAAAATAGTTGCTGCCATAAAACAAGGACATGATGTCGAGATTGTCGGCGGCATTCGATATTTGGGCGATTCTTCTCTCTACACCTACTCCGTCGCAAAGGCATGGCCGGACTTGGCCGCCACTGTAGAAGTTACAGCATTCCCGGGGACGTTCACGTTAAACGCGAATTTAATTGTTGAAACCGACAATCGATAAGCTTCGCTGTGCAACTCCGCCTCGACACGCTCCGCCGACAGCGGCCAAGACCGGCTAAAAAGAGGCGCGTGAGCGCGACGGTTTCGTCATGACATCCGAGAGCCGGACAGCGAAAAATCTTGTGGTCGCTTGGCTTCTGATTGTCGTTAGCATAGCACCGAAAAGTGCGGTCGCCGCGAGCGACATCACTCAAATCGAACACAGATGGAAGCGGTTCGTATCGTTGTGCGGCGCAGCGCTTCGAGATCCCGGCGTCGCCATCACGCGCAACGTACCAAGCGATGGAAACAACTCAGCAGGTCATGAGGCAAGCCCCGACGGCAAATTTGTCGTGGCCTATGTCGGACAATCATCCGTCAAAGCGCAAGGCGCGTACGGGCCTAACCTGTCGGTGGCCCGTCATAGCGATTTCGAATCGCGGCGCTGCTATTATGAAGACTATGGCCTCGTAGAGGCCGGGACCTTGGTTGAGGCGGCATCCGGGTTTCTCGAAGCCGCCCGAAAAGACCCGTCTGTTGAGATTGTCGGAGGACGAATGAGCCCCGCGCGGCGTCCCTACTTTCATTTCTCGCTTATCGGTGTCTGGCCGAACATCGACGCTCCGGTACAAGTGCTCATTGTCGACGACTACTTCCGGGTGGACGCGAGATACATCGCTCCGACCGGAAAATAGGTTCTCTGCCCCTCACCGGGATTTCGCACTTCTGGCGCGCGCGGCGGCGCATCGTCTTACAGCGTGAAAACAGTCGAGCCCGTCGTTTTGCGCGCTTCGAGGTCGGTGTGCGCTTGGGCGGCGTCGCTGAGCTTGTAGCGCTGGTTGATTTCCAGCTTCAGCGTGCCGTCGGCGATATGCCCGAACAGCTCCGTCGCATTGGCCGCGCGCTTGACCGGGTCCTTGGCGAAGAAAAACAGCCCGCCGCGCGTCACCACCTTTGCCTTCATCGCTAAACGCGTCGTGTCCAGCGCCGGCGCGGGCCCTGACGACTGGCCGAACGAAACCATCCAGCCACGCTCCGCCAGAATGTCGATGCCCTTGTCGAACGTGTCCTTGCCGAC
>JANQOH010000382.1 GCA_028289725.1 Alphaproteobacteria bacterium | reverse complement strand
GACCGAGCGAACAATACCCACATCGAAACACTCAAACTCTGGCAGCGTGCCGGTCTCCGCCATTGCCCCCAGCATCTCCTCCACTTTGTCGACCGGATTGTCGAACACCATCGGCGGCCAGGCCCAGGAGCCGTCTTTCCGTGTCTTCAGATAATCGAGGGTCCCGGCGTTGCAGGCGGCCATTTCCGGCTCGATGCGACGCAGACATGCGATCGGCCCCGATACGTCGCGTCCAACGACACCCGTGGTCATATTGATGACCACGTCGGGACAAGCCTCTCGGATAGCGGTGGTTATCTCGGCAACGGTCTCCGGGTCCCAACTCGGCAGATGCCCCTTGCCCGGTTCCTGGCGGCGGTAATGGACGTGCATCACAGTCGCGCCGGCGTCGTAAGCTTCGCGCGCGGACGCCGCCATTTCCGAGACCGTCACCGGGACCGGATGCTTCGCCGGGTCCGTCAAGACGCCCGTCAACGCACAGGTGAGAATCGCTTTGTCTTTTGTCGCCATCTCCGGCTCCTACGCCGCTGTCACATCAATCTCGATTAGGATCGAGCGGGCGGCAACTTGATCGCCCTCCGCAACCGCGACGCGCTTGACGCGACCGGAAACCGGTGCGGCAATCGCATGCTCGATTTTCATCGATTCCAGCACGACCAGCACATCGCCCGCGGCCACAGTGTCGGCGTCCGCCACGCCAACGCGAACCGCGCGTCCCGCCATGCGCGCCACAACGATGCCGTCGGCCTCGCGCGACGCCGGCTCGGCGGGCGCATAGCTCAAATCATCGAAGCGAAACGCGCCGTCACCACCATCGAGCCACAGGGACGCGCCGCTGAGAGCAACGGCAAAAGAGCTGCGTGCGCCGTCGATGTTCATGTCCGCCGTTTCATCGCCGGACCGTTCAATCGAGACGGCAACGCGTCGGTCCCGGACGGCGACCTGAAACAGGTTCGAAGCACGCTCGGCCGTCACGGAGACCGCATGTTTCTGATCCGCCCCACCGACGACAAGGAGAGACCGCGCCGCGCCTGTGCTCCACCAACAATCCGACGCGTCGGGCACGGATTGCGTGAACAATAGCGCAGAGGCGGCAGCGAGATAGCGCTCCGGGCTCTCGGCCGCTTTGGCCGCGACGCCCCCATCGTCAATGAGGTCCGTCGTTATCTTCCCCTCGGTGAAGGCCTCGCTCCGTAACAGATTTGATAGAAAGGCCTTGTTGCTGCGTACGCCGAACAGCACGGTCTCGCCGAGCGCGGCGATCAATCCGATCCGCGCCTGTTCCCGGTCCGCGCCATGGGTGATGACTTTGGCGACCATCGGATCGTAGGCCGGAGAAATCTCCCCGCCCGTGACGATGCCGCTGTCCACGCGCACCCCATCGCCGGATGGTGGACGCCATGCGAGAACCGGACCGCTTTGGGGCAGAAATCCCGCGTCGGGATCTTCGGCATAGACACGCGCTTCGATGGCATGACCGTCAAAAGTGATGTCGCTTTGCGCCTTAGGCAGCAACTCGCCGCGCGCGACACGGAGTTGCCACGCGACAAGGTCTTCGCCGGTGATCATTTCGGTCACTGGATGTTCGACTTGAAGACGCGTGTTCATCTCGAGGAAGTAGAAGTTCTCGGCTTGGTCGACGATGAATTCCACCGTGCCGGCACCGACATAATCGATGGCTTGCGCCGCCTGTACGGCGGCCGCACACAAGGCCACAACCGTGTCGTCTTTTAAGAAAGCCGGCGGCGCTTCCTCGATCACCTTCTGATGGCGCCGTTGGGTCGAGCAGTCGCGCCCGCCGAGATGCACGACGTTCCCTTGTTGGTCGCCGAAGATCTGAACCTCGACGTGGCGCCCGCCCTCGATCAGCTTTTCGAGCAGCAAAGTGCCATCGGCGAACGCGTTTTGCGCTTCCGAGCACGCGCCCTCGATGGCTGTGGTCAGGTCCGCCGCGTCGCGCACGATCCGCATGCCACGACCGCCGCCGCCGGCCGCGGCCTTCACCATGACCGGCAGGCCGATCTCGCTCGCCGCACCGGCGATGGCATCAGCGCTTTGGTCTTCGCCTTGCCATCCCGGCACGCATGGCACACCGGCCGCCAGCATCCGCTTTTTCGCGGCGCGCTTGTTGCCCATGAGGCCGATCACCTCTGGTGATGGCCCTACAAAGGTCAGTTCCGCATCGCGGCAAGCACGCGCAAACGCTTCGTTTTCCGACAGAAAGCCATAGCCCGGATGAACCAAATTGGCGTTGGACCCGCGCGCCGCCGCGATGATCCGCTCGATGTTCAAATAGGAGTCCGCCGCCGGGGTCGGTCCAACATGCTGCGCCGCGTCCGCGTCGCGCACATGCGGGGCATCCGCATCGGCATCGCTATAGATCGCGACCGTGCGCAGGCCGAGGTCCCGCGCGGACCGAATGATACGCCGTGCGATCTCGCCGCGATTGGCGATCAGCAAAGTTGGAGCCGTCGTCAAGTCCACCCTCCGATAAAACTTGCCAGGCTCACGATCACGCGCCAAACCCTTGATACTTTGCGATGATGCCGAGCATGACCTCGTCCGCCCCGCCGCCGATCGAGGCAAGCCGCACGTCACGGAACAAACGCGATATGCGCGATTCCCACATGTAGCCCTGGCCGCCGTAATATTGCAGGCAGGCGTCGGATACTTCTCGGCCTAGCCGACCGGTTTTGAGTTTGGCCATCGAGGCGAGCCGCGTAACGTCCTCGCCTTCGACATAGAGTTCACAAGCGCGGTAAGTCAGCGCCCTCAGGCTTTCGACCTCGGTCGCCAGCTCCGACAACCGAAACTGAATGACCTGGTTGGCAAGCAGTGGTTTGCCGAACGCGTTCCGCTCGCGGGTGTAGGCTGCGACTTCTTCAATCGCCTCTTCGAGCGGCACAAGAATGTTCGCCGCCGCCCATAAGCGCTCCTCTTGAAACTGGAGCATCTGATAGACGAAGCCCCGGCCCTCATCGCCGATGCGAAAGCGCTGCGGAACACGGACATCCTCAAAAAAGATTTGACCTGTGTCCGACGCCGCCATGCCGAGTTTCTTGAGTTTGCGGGCCACCGTCACGCCCGGCGTTTTCATCGGAACCATGATGAGCGATTTATTCTTGTGCACATCGTCGTCGCCGGTATTGCACAGCAGGCACATCCAGTCGGCCTGGACGCTGTTGGTGATCCACATTTTGCCGCCATTGATGACGTAATCATCGCCATCGCGGCGCGCCGTGGTCTTGATGCTCGCCACGTCCGAGCCCGCGCCGGTTTCGCTGACGCCGATGCACCCGACTTGATCGCCGGCGATGGCGGGGGAGAGGAATTCGCGCTTTAGCTCGTCGCTACCGAAGCGTGCGAGTGCCGGCGTGCACATGTCGGTCTGGACGCCGATCGCCATCGGGACACCGCCGCAATGGATGTGGCCAAGCTCTTCGGCAAACACCATGGCATAGGAGTAGTCGAGGCCCATGCCGCCATACTCGACCGGCTTGTTAATACCAAGAAATCCGGCATCGCCAAGCTTTTTGAACAGGTCATGAGCGGGGAAGAGCTCGGTCTCCTCCCAGGCGTCGACATGCGGATTGATCTCCTGGTCGATGAAGCGCCGGGTCGATCGACGCAATTCGTCATGTTCTGGCGTGAAAAGCATCCAGTTTACCGAAATTTTGTCAAAGGCGGTGTGCCACCCTCACCCAACCCTCTCCCATCAAGGGAGAGGGCGATTTGACACACCGCAATCTGGAGCCCTCCCCCTTGATGGGGGAGGGTCTGGGTGGGGGTGATGATCACTGTTTTCATGTATCGGACTACGATCTTCGGCGATTACAGACGTGCCACGCCGAAGCTTGTCGCATTCGGCGTGCGCCCCTCGGCTTCGGCACAAATGTCCAATAGAAACGCCAAAATCCGGCGGGAATCGCGCGGATCGATGATGCCGTCGTCCCAAAGCCGCGCGGTGGCGTAATAGGGTGTCGACTCCTGGTCGAATTGACCGATGATCTTGCTTTCCATGGCGTCGAGCGCCGCGCGGTCGACGTCCGTCCCCTGCCGCTTGTGTTTCTCTTCGGTGATGATCGACATAACCCGGGCCGCCTGCTCGCCGCCCATCACCGCGATCCGGCTGTTCGGCCAGGCAAACAAGAAACGCGGGTCGTAGGCGCGGCCGCACATGCCGTAATTGCCTGCGCCAAAGGATGCGCCAATCAGCATGGTGAGTTGCGGCACGCTGGCATTTGCGACCGCCTGAATCATTTTCGACCCGTGCTTGACGATGCCGCGTTCCTCCGCCTCGCGACCGACAATGTAGCCGGTGGTGTTTTGCAGATAGACGATGGGCGTCGCCATTTGGCAGCAAAGCTGAATGAATTGACCGGCTTTCGTCGCGCCAGATGGATCGATCGGTCCGTTATTGCCGATCAAGCCAACGGCGTGGCCGCCAATCTCAGCGTGCCCACAGACCGTTTCCGGTCCGTAGTCCGCCTTAAAATCCAGGAAATCAGAGCCGTCCACTAAGCGTGCGATGACCTCGCGAACATCATATGGCTGGCGATAGTCGGTCGGCACCAATCCGAGCAATTCTTCGATGTCGTATCGCGGCGACGGCCCGTCGGATTTTGGTGACGCTTCGCGGTTCCATCGTCGCGCGATCATCGCCATAACGTCACGCGCGAGTCGAATCCCATCGGCATCGTCTTCTGCCATGTACTCCGCAGTGCCGGACACCGTCGTGTGCATCTCGGCGCCGCCGAGTTCTTCATCGGTCGCCACCTCGCCGGTCGCCGCTTTGAGCAAAGGCGGCCCGGCGAGAAAAACCTTCGAGCGCCCGCGAACCATCACAACATAGTCGGAGAGTCCGGGCAGATACGCGCCCCCGGCGGTCGACGAACCGTGTACCACGGTCACTTGCGGGATGCCGGCGGCCGACAAGCGCGCCTGATTGGCGAAAGTACGTCCGCCACGCACGAAAATGCGCGATTGGTACAACAAGTTCGCTCCGGCGCTTTCGGCCAGCGTCACAAGCGGCAGTTTGCTTTCGAGCGCGACCGCTTGCGCGCGCAATGCCTTGTCGAGCCCCGCCGGCGTCATGGCGCCGCCCTTGATCGCACTGTCGTGCGCGACGACCACGCATCGCACTCCGGAGACGTAGCCAATGCCGGTGATGAGGCCGCCGCCGGTGACGCCATCCTTGCCGTTATCATCGTCCATGCCATGGCCGGCCAGCGTCGAGAGTTCGACAAAGGGCCGTCCGCGATCGAGCAGCAAAGCCAGGCGATCACGCGGCAAAAGTTGGCCGCGTTTATCGAACCGGTCTCGTGCCCGCTCTGAATTGGCGCGCACGCGCGCTTCCGTCGCCCGTAAGTCGTCGATCAGGCCCAGCATGCGGGCGCGGTTCTCACCAAATGCCTCGCTTTGGGTATCGACTTTGGTCGTGAGAACGGTCACGGCGGCTGGTCCCTCTTGGCCGGGGTGTTCGCGGGGGAAGCATGCGCGGCATCAACTTAGCCGGAAATGCGGGCGCGGTGCACTGTGTCGCGTATGATAACGGTACCCCAAGCCCGTGAAAACGAGCCCTTTCGTGCAAAAACGCAAGGCGATTTCCGGCCCAGATTAGGACGTCCGGCCTCATGACTGATCCCCTGGCAACGATCCAGAAGCCCGCCGCCTACGACGTACTCGCGCCGGATGGCTCTGAAATCCGTTTGATGAGCCAAACCTCGGCCGGCAGCATGGTGCATTGTTCTTTGCCACCGGGCAGTGCGTCGATTGCCGTGAGCCATCGAACCGTCGAGGAGATTTGGTATTTTCTGGCCGGGGCGGGCCAGGTCTGGCGCAAGTTTGAAGAGCACGAAGGCATCGTGGACGTCCTACCCGGCCTCAGCCTGACCATTCCGCTTGGAACGCACTTCCAATTCCGGAACACGGGCGACCTGCCGCTGGAGTTCGTCATTGTCACTATGCCGCCCTGGCCCGGCGAGGATGAGGCATTTCCGGTCGACGGACCTTGGCCATCCGGCTAGCCGCTTTTCCCGCCCTATATTGATTGGCGATCGGAAATCGCTGACTCCCTAGGGCTCCTCGATCCATGACAGCCGTCGATCTTGGCCAAGTTCGCGACACGGCCGACCGCCGATTTTCAAGCGGTTGGATCGCCACGGGTCTGTGGCTCGTTGTCTTGGTCACCTTGCTGGCAGCGGGCCTCACGCCGCTTACCACCGGCGTCCTCGCTGGCAGCGACGACTATATGCGGTTTGTGCGCGTCTTCGCGTGGCTCGACGGGGCCGGCTGGTACGACCAAGTGATCGACCGGTTGAACGCACCGCAAGGGGCCGTCGTGCCGTGGTCGCGCCTTGTCGATTTGCCGCTGGCCGCCATCGTCGCGGCATTGTCCCCGCTCGTTGGACGGGTCGAAGCGGCGATGATCGCGGCGACACTGCTACCGGCCCTTCTGTTGCTTGGACTCATGCACGCGGCAATCCTCTTGTGTCGACCGGCGGTCGGCGCGCGCGCGGCTTTGCTCGGCGCGGTGATTGCCGTCCTCTTGCCGAATTTGGTCACGGCCATGATGCCGGGCCGGGTCGATCACCACACCTGGCAACTCGTCCTCATGGCGCTCGCGATCGGCAGCCTCGCCTACGCGGTCGCCGATCCGAATAGATCGCGCCCCGCCTTCATCGCGGGGGCCCTGTTCGGCGTGAGCCTTTGGGTGGGTGGCGAGACCGTGCCCTGGCTCGCCATGGCCAACGCGGCGCTGGCGCTCATTTGGATCTTGCACGGACCGCGCATCGCCCACGCCGGTCGAAATTTCGGACTCGGCTTCGCGATCACCTGTGCCGTTGCGTTTCCGCTCGCCCGTGATCCCGCGGTTTGGCTCGTTCCGGCGTGTGACACACTCTCGCTATCGACACTGGGACTCGCTGCGGCGGTCGCCGGCTTTTGGTTGGCCGTGGCGACCTTTGGCCGAAGCGTGCCATCGCCGATCGGACGCGCCGGTCTTGGCGCGTTATGCGCTGGCATCATCGGCGGAGCGTGGATTTTCGCCTTCCCGAGTTGCGCCGCCGGTCCCTATGGCGACATCGACCAACAGTTGGTTGATAGCTGGCTGCCCACAATCGCTGAGGCGCAAAGCTTGCCCGGCTACGCCCTGGTCCGCCCCGGAACGGCCGTCGCCATGACGCTCAGTCCGCTGATCGGCTGCATTGGCGCCTGTTTCGCCGCGATCCATGCTACGAATGCTCGGCGGCGGCGCATTTGGATTTTGTACAGTTGCCTCATTCTGGGCGCTCTGGCGCTGGCGGTTTGGCAAATACGCGTCCTGCCGTTCGCCAACCTGTTCGCGATCGCACCGCTTGCTTGGGTGGTCTCGACGGCCTGGCGCGCGATCGACAGAAAAGTTATCGGGTTCGGCAAACGCCTTTCCAAAGTGGCCGTCCTTCTGGGTGTCGGTCCATTGGGAACAGCCTTCGGCGCACTCGACACGCTGCATGCACAAAGTGAGGCGGCGAGTTCGGACATTGCTGCAACGCATTCGGGCGCGTGCGATCTGGCATCGGTCTCCGACGCCTTGACGCCGGTGCAATTCGGGAAACCGCCGGTCATTGCGGCGCCGGTCGACCTTGGTGCAGAACTGTTGTTTCGGACAATACATGGGGTGATCGGCGGTCCCTATCACCGCAACGCCGACGGCATACTCGATAGCCAAGCAATTTTCGGTGGGACCGATATGACCGCTGTGCGTCACATCCTGCAGTCACGTGGCGCGGCGTTTGTCGTCACCTGTCCCGGCATGGACGAAATGCAGCTCTATGCGGGCGGCGACGGCATCGACACGTTCTCCGAACGCCTTGCACAACATGTCCCGCCGGCCTGGCTTACACCGATCCGCGCGCCAAAGGAGTCCGGCGTGCTGGCATTCCGCCTCGCGGAATAGACTCACGCGCCCGGCTTCACATAGAGGCATCGCTCCAAGTCCTGCCGATTGCTGATCAATCGCGCGTCTGGCAGATGTTCTTGCAGGGCTGCTAAACCGCCGATGCTTTTGTTGACGTCGACCACGAGACGGCCACCCGGTCTCAATCTTCCATGTACGACGCCGATATAGGTTTCGATCGGGTAGAGGTAGCACCACGATCGAATTGATATGATTAGGTCGTAGTCGAAATCCGACAGAGCCGCGGCGTGATCACTCGCCACACGGTGGATGTGATCCTCAGCAACGCCATTCGCCAAGAGCAAGTCGCGCGCACAACCCAGCGGATCGAGGGACGGCGCATTCGGTGTCGGCCGCGAGAATTCGGCGCCGGGAATTTCGGCCTGTTCGACGAGATAAAACTGAGTTGCTTGCGCCGGGCCATAGTGGAGTTGGAGGAGCGCCACGAGACCGCCGAAACCGCAACCGATGTCCAGAACGCCGTCGGCCCGATGTGGCAAGTGATCGCGGATCGAGAGATAGTCGTCGTAGATCCACTCTGCGACATAATGCGGCATGATCGCGCCTTGGTCGCCGAACGCGCCTTTGAGGCCGACCGCGTTGTAGGCGTTCGCCCGCGCATCGAGATTGCTTTTGTAAGCCTGCACGAAATCGATCGATGATTGCGGCAAATGCAGGCTCGCCGGATGGCCAAAACGCGACGAGCCTATGTCGCAAATCGCCGTCGCGCCGGTCTCGCGCGCCTCGAGCAGCGCCCGCGACAGATCGATCACCATTTCAAGTTTATCAATATGACCCAGCGTCTCTGGATCGTCCGGGTTCAGGTGATGGCCTTGATGGTAATGCGCCAGCGCGCGATCGAAGTCGCCTAGCTCCTTAAGCGCATCGGCCAAGAGAACATGCGTTCGCGCATCATCGGGATCGCGCAAGCGCGCTTGCTCAAAGAACTGAACCGCGTTCTCGGTCGCGCCCGTGTTTTTAAAAATCGATCCGAGCGAACGATGATATTCCGCCGACGTGGGGTCCAGGGTGATCGCACGGACCAAGGTCTCGATGGCGGGGCGAATCTCATTTTTCTGGTATTTGACGAGACCAGAGACATACGTCGCGCGGGGATCGTCAGGAGTTTGCGCCAATATGCCGTCGCAGATATCCCCGGCATGAGACACGTCGCCGGCGCGTAGCGCGGTCATGGCATCTTCAAGCGAATGCGTCATCTCGTCCTGGCCTTTCGGACCAGGACGCTAGTCAATCGTCCTTAAACAATTGCTAAGCGGCCGCCCGAAGATTCGCCTAAGTCTGGCGCTTCGGAAACGCCTGCGGCCAACGCGACGGTCGGCACCGCTCGTACATTCTGGCGTACGGCGTCTCAGCTCCCAACTCTTCCGCCGCGTGCCAGGCCCAGCGCGGGTCCCACATCATGCCGCGGGCAAGCGCCACCATATCGGCTTCACCATCGGCCACGATGGCTTCTGCTTGGTGCGCCTCGGTGATCATGCCAACCGCCCAAACCGGCATGTCGAGTGCCTCTTTGACCTGCGCGGCGAGAGGCACTTGATACCCGGGACCCACCTTGATCGACTGACGTGGGTCGAGCCCGCCGGAGGTGATGTCCGCAAAATCGCAGCCGCGAGTTTTGAGTTCGGCGCAAAAGGCGATGACCTCCTCGACCGTCAATCCGCCATCCACCCAGTCGGTCGCTGAGACGCGGACCCCCATTGGTTTGTCATTCGGCCAAACAGCGCGCACCGCGTCGAAAACTTCCAACGGAAAGCGCATGCGGCCCGTAATGTCGCCGCCACAGTCGTCGTCGCGCTGGTTGCTGAGCGGAGATAGGAATTGATGCAGCAAGTAGCCGTGTCCGGCGTGCAATTCCGCGAGATCGAAACCGAGCCGCGCCGCCCGTTCGGTCGCGTCGACGAACTCGGCCTTGACCTGATCCAAACCGGCACGGTCGAGCGCTTGTGGCACGTGCCAATCGGAATCGTACGGTAGCGCGGACGGCGCCACTGTCGTCCAGGGCCGCTCATCGTCAGCGAGGGGTCGCCCGCCCGCTCCCGGCGGGTGAACCGATGCTTTGCGGCCTGCATGCGCAAGCTGAATGCCCATCGCCGCGACACCATATTGCCGGCAAAAATCGAGCACGCGCTTAAGCGCCGCCTCAGTCTCGTCGGAATAGAGGCCTAAGCACTTATGGGAGATCCGACCGGTCGGCGATACGTGGGTCGCCTCGGTCATCACCAGGCCGGCGGCGCCCACCGCAAACTGGCCCAGGTGCATGAGGTGCCAGTCGTTCGCCGCGCCATGGTCTGCGTTGTACTGACACATCGGGGACACAACGATGCGATTGGCGATAGTCAAATCGCGCAGGTCGATTGGCGAAAACAGAACTGACGACATATAGAGACCTCCCTGCGGGCGTCTGGCGCGACGCCCCTCCGGACGAAAGAGCTGCGGATATCGCAACGCCATGCCCCCTTGCAAGCGGTAAATGCGCAACCGGTGCGTACGGCGCACGCCGAGGTCAGGTCGATTGAAATTGGCGGGACGGCTTGCCATGCTTGAGAAACCCGCGCAAATTCAAATGGATATGAATCTGATGCAGACACGGGTCGAAAACATGACACTTATGCAGTCATTTCTTATTGGCTCGGTTTTTGTTTGCCTGGCGGCGGTCGCCCATGCCGGAGAAACGATGTCATTCGATCTCAGCCTGGTTGACGGGAAAGTCGCGGGCGATCCGGGTTCAATCCGCGTAACACAGAACGATCAGGTTGTTATCCGTTGGCAAGCCGATCGGAAAACCGAAATTCACTTGCACGGCTACGACGTGAAAGCGGTTTTAGCGGCGGAGGGTGTCACCGAGATGCAGTTTCATGCGCATGCGACCGGTCGTTACCCGCTCACCTCCCATGGGCACCACGGCGACGACCATGATGAGCCCGTGCTGATTCACATCGAGGTCTATCCGGAATAGGCGTCACGCGAGGCGCGGCCGCCGCGAAATGAAGCAATCATTTGTCGTCGCATCGGCGGTAGCAGCTGCAAGCTGGCCTTCCTCCGCTTTCGCCCACGGGTTCGGCCAACGGTACGACCTGCCACTACCCTTGCCATACTATCTGATCGGATCAGGCTTGGTTGTCGGCTTGTCCTTTGTTCTTTTGATCGCCTCCGCGCGCGGCGGACAGGCGTCGACGCACCGTAAATCCTGGCACCACGATATCGATCTCAGTGGCATCTCGACCCGGCTTCGGGGCCTGATGCTCAATAGCTGGCGCACGTTCGGCGTATTTGTCCTTCTTCTTGTGATTTTGGCCGGATTGATCGGGGATCAGAGCCCTATTCGCAATATCGCGCCGAGCACGGTTTGGGTCCTGACATGGGTCGGGCTCGCGTTCCTCTGCGCGCTGATCACCAATGCCTGGCTGGTCTTGAACCCCTGGCATACCTTGTACGATTGGGGACGGTGCGTTCGCCGCGCCATCGGTTCCAGTTCATCAAGGAATGAGCCACGCACCTATCCCAATTGGCTGGGGACCTGGCCGGCGGTTTTGTTCTTTTGGTGCTTTGCCTGGTCGGAACTCGCCTGGGATGGCGGTGAGGTGCCAGCGAATCTGGCTTGGCTTGCGATTGCATATTCGGCGATCACATTGACGGGCCTTTCGGTGTTTGGTCCGGTTTGGCTCCAGCGCGCCGAGTTCTTCAGCATTTTTTTCGACCTTCTCGGACGGTTCGCCCCGGTCCGTCTTAAGCTAGCCGGCCTCTCCGCGCCCCAAGAGCCCACGACGCCGCATCAAAGCGAGACCGACTCTTCTCTGCGTCTACGCCTGTTCGGCGGCGGTCTGGTGCCCTCTTCCGCCGCCACCACATCGTTCAGCGCATTCATTTTGCTCATGCTGTCAACCGTGACGTTCGATGGGCTCATGGAAACGCCGTTTTGGTCGACGGTTCAGGATGGTGTGCTTTCGACCCAATTCCTGGCCCCGGTTCTGTTTGGCTTGCGAGACCTGTTCGGCGATGTTCGCGACGGCATGGCAACGGTGGCCCTGTTGCTCTTTCCGTGCCTTGCCTTTGCCATCTTTTATTCCGTCAACGCCGCCATGCGGTTCGTGGCGCGCCCGATGCTTGCGCCGACAGACTCGACGATGGCGATGGTCGGTTGGTTCGCTTTATCGCTGTTACCCATCGCGATCGGCTATCACTTCGCGCATTACCTTTCGTTCCTCTTGATTGCCGGGCAGCTCTCAATTTCGTTGGTGTCCGATCCGTTCGGGTTTGGTTGGGATCTGTTCGGAACCGCGCGCTACCGTATCGACATCGGTGTCATCAATGCGCGCGTCACTTGGTATGTTGCCCTCGTCTCGATCATTTTGGGCCACATCATCGCGGTCATCCTGGCGCACGTCACCGCGCGCCGCGTGTTCGGCGATCGCAGAGAAACCGCAATCGTCGAGTTGCCGATGATTGTGCTGATGATCGGCTACACGTCGCTGAGCCTGTGGATTTTGGCGCAGCCCATCGTCGAATGAGCGGCGCCCAACCGGCTTACTCCGCGGCCGCCGCTTGATACATATGAATGTCGCGCTGCGGGAACGGAATTGATAGGCCGGCGGCATCCGCCGCTTCTTTCAGACCGCGGGTCAAGTCGAACTTGACGCCCCAATAATCGGCGGAGTTAACCCACACTCGAATGACGATGTTCACCGAACTATCGGCCAATTCACCGATCACGACCTGCCGCTCCGGATCTTTGAGCAGCCGCGATTCCGCGTCCAGAACCTTGTTCACGGTGTCGATCGCTTTGCTGATATCGTCGTCATACGCGATGCCCAAAACCAAATCGACGCGTCGCGTTGCGTGGAACGAGTAGTTCACCACGGAACTGCCCCAGACCGCATTGTTCGGTATCACGATCTGCACATTGTCAGGCGTGGCGAGCTCGGTCGTGAATAAATTGACCTCTTTCACCGTTCCGCTATGGCCCGCGATCTCGACGAATTGTCCGACATTGAAGGGGCGGAAAATGATGATCATGACGCCGGCCGCTAGGCTCGACAGCGTGCCCTGAAGTGCGAGGCCAATCGCCAGGCCCGCCGCACCTAGGACAGCGATAAGACTGGCGGTTTGGACGCCGAAACGGTTGAGCACGGCGAGAACCGTGACGATGAGGACGATGTATTTGACCATGCTCGCGAAAAAACCGGCGAGCATTTGGTCGATACGGTCGCTGCGCGACAAGGCGTTGCGCGTGGCCCTCTTGGCCCAGCCAGCCACCATCCAGCCGATAATCAGGATGATGATGCCGCCTACGATATTGAGGCCGTAGCCGGATACCACGTCCACCATCTGTGTCATTGTCTCGTTGTCCATGCCCCACCTTTATTGTTGGCCAACCCATTCGAACACATCGCTTATAGCGCGTGGGACGCGGCCGGTCACCCGCGCCGCAGCGTCGTATATGTTGGGGATTCTCGGTCTGAGGCCCTCTGGTCATTGGGATCGAACACGGCAAAGGACGCCGGCGCGGGCCCTTTGTTTGCTCCGGCACACTTGAGCGCCTAGGCTGGTTTGGCACTTGACCATGGGGGCGCAAGTATGCCGGTTCACCGCTTCATTGCGATCGTCGCGATCGCCGCAACTCCTGGTATTGTTCTTAGCCCGACTTTGGCCAATGCTCAGGGGTTTGGTTCATTTGCTCTGTGCTACGAACGGCTTAAGCAGCTTGTCACGCTGCTCGGCGCTCAAGGACAAGCCGTCGAGGAGACCATCGATGAACCGGGTGACAAGCGTTATGTGGTGGTGACGACTTTCGGATCGCGTGAGAGAACGATGTCATGTTCACCGAAAGGCGATTTGGTTGTGGTCGACGATTGATCCAACGCTTCGACATCAGATCTTCACTCGCGTAACTGCGCTTCCGGCCACGTGATCAGCTCCGGATCCTCGTTTCTGAGGTGCGCCGAGCGCCGGAATTGTGCTGTCACGGAGCGACACTTGTGGCACTGCGGTAACACGCTTCGAGGCGCCCGAGACTCGCCAGTCCCCAGCGGCCAATTCGGCCACGACGTCCAATAGGCGTTTCGAGTCGACCCCGGCCAAATCACAAACCTCCCTCAGATCCATACTTTCGCCGATAAGCCAAAGCCGCGCTGCTTCTTGTGCCGCCCGCGCTTCGTGGGCGGCGCGCCCGATTGGCCCCTGGGGCAGATCGCGAGTCGCATCGGCTAGCGCTCTTTTGAGAACCGCGCGCCATAGCGATGTCTCCCGCATCGTCAATCACCCGAACCTTGTTCCGCGATCACGCCCGGGGTCCACGCGGCCGAATCACGATCTGCCTGGAATGCGGCCCCGGTCACTAATGTGTAATTCTCGCCATGCGTGTTGTGACGCCCTTGAGATCGCAATAGGTGTAACTATCTTGTCACCGGATGTCAACGAAAAGTCCCCATTATGGGGCTGGACTCTTGTCACCAATTCGGAGACAATGCCGTATGGCCAATCGGATTAAGGAATGGCGCCTTCGCCGCGGCCTGTCGATGCAAGCGCTCGCCGAACGGGCCGGCACGAGTCGACAGCAGGTTCATAAGTTGGAGCGTGGAGAGCGCCGCCTGACGGAAGAGTGGATGCGGCGCGTCGCCGATATTCTGGACTGTGCGCCGGCAGACTTGCTGGCGCCATCCAAGAATGCGCCCGTGGACCCCGGACTTTCGGAACCCGGGTTACGCACGGCCGATGTTCACGCCATGAACGTGGAGCCTGTAAGTTTCGACAAAGACAATCCGATTCCGGTTTATGCGAGCGCTCAAGGCGGCCCGGATGGCACGCTAATGGCTTATGAACCGATTGAATTCGTTGACCGACCGGAACCGCTTTTCGGTGTGCGAAACGCTTTCGCCATGTATGTGGTGAACGACTCCATGGAACCGAAATATTCCCAGGGCGCTCTGTTGCTCGTGCATCCCGGTCGGCCGGTTCGGCAAAACGATTTCGTTTTGATTATAAAACAGGCGGAAGACGGTGAGCACAGCGCGTTGGTGAAGCAACTCGTCCGTATGGAGAGTGAGCGGTTGGTTGTACGCCAGTTCAATCCACCGCGTGAGTTCGCGCTCGACCGACGCGGTGTCGCTAGTGTGAGCCTGGTGATCGGAAGCTATGAAGCGCGCTGATCCGCGATCGGATTAGTCGGGCCGATTTTCCGGGAACAGATTGTTCGCCCGGCTTTTCATCGAAAAAATGGAACCAATATGGGGACGACAGCGCCCTCACCCTGTGACCGGGGATCCGCCTTGTGGAGAGACGAAGATTTTCCTTCGCCACATGCTCTATACTGCCAAAAGTTGCAATTTCTGACCTAGTTTCGCGGCGGGTGTCGCCATTTCCAGGAGGCACACTATTTCATTGATCATGAGTGTTCAGGTTCGACAGACCAAACGAATGGACCGCCGCGTCAAGGACATGATCATGTTGGTCGTGGTCACGGCGCTCGGCGGGCTGCTCATTTACCAGCATTTGCGGCTACAAAAAGCCGTCGACCTTATCTGGCAGTTGTCCGGACAGGTACCCGGCGCGAGTTAACAGACCTTTCAAGTTCGACGCGGTTCTTCGAGGCCGCTTAAGCGTTATTGCGCCGCCGAAACATTCCCACGCCTTTCATACTCAACACACGTTCGCCATCCTGGTTGAACATCTCGTAGGTCGTGCGGAGAACGCCGCGGTCAGGCTTGCTACGCGACGGGATGACCTCGTGAATGACACCTCTTGCCGTCAATACGTCTCCCGGGCGAACGGGTTTGAGCCAGCGAACCTCATCAACACCCGGTGACCCCATGCTGGCGGCATCCGACAGCAGGCCATCGACCAGCAGGCGCATGAACAAACAGACCGTGTGCCAACCACTCGCAATGATGCCGCCGTATATCGTCTCGACCGCGGCCGCTTCGTCGGTGTGAAACGGCTGCGGATCATACTGCTCCGCAAACGCGATGATTTCTTCTTTCGTGACACTCCGGCTACCAAGTTCGATGACCTGGTCAGGTTCAAAATCCTCCAGATAAAGCATGGATCCAATAAGTCCTTGTCGTGATGGGTGGAGAGCCGTGCCGGCAGTCGCGGAGCATTCTTAACAAACGCCGGGCGGAAACTATCCGAAATGGGTGCGCAATCCGAAGGGCCGGTATCCGTCCCTACGTCGCCGTATAGCGGTCGACAAAGTCTTGATCAATCGTCACGCCGAGGCCGGGACGGTCGGGAATATCGAGCTTGCCGTCGACAATCGGAAAGTCCTCCACGGCGGGCTCGTGCAG
>JANQOH010000376.1 GCA_028289725.1 Alphaproteobacteria bacterium | reverse complement strand
GTCGGCCGCGGTGGTAGGGGGTGTGCGGTTGCGATTAAGTCACGAAAGGTTGGAACGATGAAACCGTTCATTCGCACAGCAATCATCCTCGCAGCGGTCGCTGCGATGGCCGCACCGACAACGGTCCTAGGCGAAGGCATTGGCGCGCTCCCGGCGCCGGTCTTTGACACGGACTTTTATGCGAACGACCGGCATCCGCCGGCGAAAGTCGAACTTGGCCGGCTGCTGTTTTTTGACAAAATTCTCAGCGGCAACCGAAATATATCCTGCGCCTCGTGCCACCACCCGCGTCTCGCCGGGACCGATCGCGTCGCGTTGCCGCTCGGCGAAGGCCCGAAAGGTCTGGGGCCGGAGCGCCGCGCTGGGTCCGGATACGGCGAAGGCGTTCACGGACGCGTGCCGCGCAACTCCCCGGCCCTGTTCAATGTCGGCGCCCGCGAGTTCCGTCGCATGTTCCATGACGGCCGCGTCGAGATCGATGTGCACGGCCATTATGAAAGCGGCTTCATTTCGCCGGCCCGCTGGAAACTCCCCACCGGTCTCGACAACGTCCTTGCGGCGCAAGCGCTGTTCCCGCCGACATCGCCTGAAGAAATGGCGGGGCAGAAGGGCGAAAACCCCATCGCCGACGCGCGGTCGCTCAACAAAGTCGCCGGGCCGACCGGCGTCTGGTCGCTGTTGGAAGCGCGCTTGAAAGCGAACGGGGGCTATGTGCGCTTGTTCCAAGCCGCCTATCCCGACCGAGTTGAAGGCGCGGACGACGTCACCATTGTCTTGGCCGCCAACGCCATCGCGGCGTTTCAGACCAAGGCGTTTCGCGCGGACGACAGTGCGTTCGACCAATTCCTGCGCACCGGAACCGGCCTCGCGCCGGACGCCCAGAAAGGCCTGGCCCTGTTTTACGGCAAGGCGCGCTGCGCGACGTGCCACAGCGGCAAGTTCCAGAGCGATCACGAATTCCACGCCATCGCCATGCCGCAAATCGGGCCCGGCAAGGGCGACGGCACCGATGGCGCCTATTGGCGGGAAACCGGCCTAAAAGCGTTTTTGGAGGATTTCGGCCGCGGCCGCGTCACCGCGCGCAGCGAAGACAATTACAAGTTCCGCACACCGTCCTTGCGAAATGTCGCATTGACCGGCCCATGGGGTCACGCGGGCGCCTACCGCACGCTCGAGGATGTGGTGCGCCATCATTTGGATCCGGTCGCGTCACTGCACCGCTACGAACCGCCACAGGATTTGCTGTTGCCGATCGGATTGGTCATCGAGACCCGCGCCAACGGCCCGCAATTGATCGACCGGATATTGGACGGGCAGCGCCTGCAAGGTTTCCTCGCACGCGATCAATTTGTCATGCGGAACGACGCACTGCGCGGCCGGATCGCCGCCGCCAACGAGCTGCGGCCGATCGCTCTCAGCGACGACGAGGTGTCCGCTCTGATTGCGTTCCTACACGCCTTGACCGACCCGGCTTCGCAAGACTTGACCCATTTGGTGCCGGATCGCGTGCCGAGCGGCCTGCCTGTCGCCGATTGAGCGAGGCGATAACGCGTCGCGGAAGATGGGCGTCAGGCTGTGCCGGCGATCGCCCGGATCATTGGGCTGCTCAGTGTCGTGGTTTCCTTGCTCCCGTCGAGGCCGGTCGAAACCATGGCCTGGGCCAGGTCCCGATCGGTCATGCCGATGCCCGGAAATATTTTGAGGAAGAAACCGCCGATCGGGGCGATTAATTTGTAAGCCAATCCGGGCGGCTGCCGCGCGCCGGTCGGGTGTATGTAGCCGGGCCTGAAAATGTACTTCTTCGGAAATCCGGTTTGGTTGAGCAGGTTTTCCGCGCGGCCTTTGGCGCGCGCGAACAAGGCACGGCTCTTTTCGCTCGGGTCGGCACCTTGCGCACTGAACAAGACGAACGTCGCATCGGGACTCGCCGCGGCAAGCGCGTCCGTGAGAGCCTTTTGGTAATAGCAGGTGATGTCGACATAATCCTGTTTCGAGACCTGCCCCTGATAGACGCCCAGACAATGAAAACAAACGTCTATGCCAACCAGGTCGGACGCGATGCCGGAGAAATCGCGAAAGTTCTGGTGCACGACTTCGCGCAACTTCGGATGGGCTACGCCGGTCTCTCGCCGGCCAACTGATAAGACGGCCGCCACGCCGGCGTGGTTGAGCAGATGCGCGAGCACTTGGCGCCCCACCATGCCGGTCGCGCCGGTTATGAGAACTTTCTTGCCTGTGCTTGTCATGACGAAACAAACCTTATCAGGCTGGCGACGGGTCTTGAGCCGGGATAAGACCCGACTCAAGACCCGCGCAGCTTAGGCGAACGTGATGCCGCTTTCGGTCATCGGCAGGCGCGTTACGCGTTTGCCGGTCGCCGCATAGATGGCGTTGGCGAGCGCCGGGCCGACTGGCGGCACGCCGGGTTCGCCGACCCCGGTGGGCGCGGCGGTGGATGGCATGATGTGCACCGCGATGTCCGGCATGTCGTTGATGCGCAACGGCTCATAGTCCGGGAAGTTGCTTTGATCGACTTCGCCGTCCGTGAAGGTGATTTGGTTGCGCATGATCGCCCCCAAACCGTAGCCGATACCGCCTTCCATCTGCGCCCGAATAATGTCGGGGTTGACCGCCGTGCCGCAATCGACCGCGCAAGTGATCTTTTCAACCTTGACGGCACCGTCGACGACCGAGACCTCGGCCACCTCGGCGACATAGGAGTTGAACGATTTGTGCACGGCAATGCCGCGACCACGGCCGGCGCCGGCATTTTCGCGCCACCCCGATTTCTCGGCGGCCAACTTTAGCACGCCGGCGAGCCGCGCTTGGTCTTCGGACCCACCACTGAGCAAGCCCAAGCGGAAATCGACCGGGTCGGCACCCGCGGCTTCCGCCACCATGTCCATCAGCACTTCCATGGTGTAGGCGGTGTGGGTGTGGCCGACCGACCGCCACCAGAGCACGGGGATCGCGCTTTGCACGTCCGCGAGTCCGACCGACAGGCCGGGTATCACATAGTAAGTGTCGTTCACGCCTTCGACCGAGGTGTCGTCGATGCCGTCTTTCACCGAGAAGGATTCAAACGCCGTGCCTTTCATGATCGGCTTGGCAGCGATGCGGTGATCCCACCCGACAATCGCGCCGTCCTTGAGACCGATGCGCGCGCGATGCGCCGCCATGGGCCGGTAGTAGCCGCCGCGAATATCGTCCTCGCGGGTCCAGACCAGCTTGACCGGCGTTTTGCCGCCCATCAGCGCGAAAGCGAGCGCCGCTTCCGCCTGATAGTCCGATGTCGGCGTGGCGCGGCGGCCGAACGAACCGCCGGCATAGACCGTGTTCA
>JANQOH010000364.1 GCA_028289725.1 Alphaproteobacteria bacterium | reverse complement strand
CACCCAGCGATATTGTTGGACGCTCTCGCGCAGCAGCCGCCATACCTCGGGCGCGTGATCAATATCAAAGTGGCCCGACAGGCGTATGACGATACGCTCGGCCCGTTCGGAGATTTCGCTGCGGATCACCATGCTTTCAAAGGCCTGTTCGCTGACTCGATCCTGATCCGTAACGGTCTCGGCATCTGACCCAATTCCAAACGACATTCTGTCATCTCCCTCGGGATGGTCGCGTGTCTGGCCCGCGATGCGTGGCCTGGCTTTCTGCGACGATCACCAACTATGGTCGATGACGGTTGGCGGGCGCTGTAAACCAAGTAACGCGCGAGCGGTGAATTAGTTCACACGAAAATTCAACCAATTAGGGGTTATCCCTAATTTCCGGCGCACCTGTGTCCAGATGACAGCATTTGGCAAATCTGTTACCCAGCCAGCCATGGATAACGGCGTTCTTGATCAAATCGCGTTCAACGCGGACGGCTTGGTGCCGGTCATCGCCCAGCAACACGGCAGCGGCGAGGTGCTGATGCTTGCCTGGATGAACCGCGCGGCCGTGGCGGAAACGCTGGAGACCGGCCGGGTATGCTATTTTTCGCGCAGCCGCAACAAGCTGTGGCGAAAGGGCGAAAGTTCCGGCCAGGTCCAGCGTCTGATCGAACTCCGTCTGGATTGCGACAGCGACACGCTTTTGGCCCTGGTCGACCAAACCGGTGTCGCGTGCCATACCGGCCGCCGGTCGTGTTTCTTTAAGGCTTTGCGTCCCGACGGAACCGAGATCATTGCCGAGGTGCAGGTGCCGCCGGAGACGCTCTATGGCTAAAACCGATGCGGAGATTTTGGCGCGCCTTTACGCCGTGATCGAAAAGCGGCGCGGCGGCGACCCGGCAAAATCCTATGTCGCGAAGCGGCTGGCACAGGGCACCCACAAAATCGCGCAAAAGGTCGGCGAAGAAGCGGTGGAATGCGCACTCGCGGCGGTCGACGGCGGTCGCGACGCCCTGGTCTCGGAAAGCGCGGATCTGTTGTTCCATTTGTTCATCTTGTGGGCTGACGCCGGTATCAAGCCGGAGGACGTTTACGCCGAACTGGCAGGGCGCGAAGGCGTTTCCGGCCACGACGAGAAGCGTTCGCGCGGTTAGCCGGCCGCATCGGAAAAAACGGGGGAAGGCATGGCCTACGATGATGAGAACGTGTTCGCGCGCATTCTTCGCGGCGAGATTCCGGCGGAAAAAGTGTACGAGGACGAGCATGTCCTCGCGTTCAATGACATTGCGCACCTAGCGCCCGTCCACGTTCTGGTCATTCCCAAGGGCCAGTATGTCAGTTGCGACGATTTCACGGCCAACGCGTCAGACGCGGAAATGGCCGCGCTGATGCGTGCCGTTGGCAAAGTGGCGCGCGACCTCGGTGTGGTCGACAGCGGCTATCGCATGGTGTCCAACACAGGGCCCGACGCCGGGCAGGAAGTGCCACACTTCCATATTCACATTTTCGGTGGTCGCCGCCTGGGCGGCTTGCGTCGGCAGGCAGGCGGCGGCGAGTGATTTCGCACGATTGCCAGAGACCAAGGCCCTGCTAAGGAATGCGGTGGCTTTCGCGGCCTCCCGGCGGACGGTTTGAAAGGCTCGGCCCGGCGAGGGATTCGTAGTAGCGGAAATTCTCATATTGGGACCGCTCGGGCGGCGGTACCGCCGTACACGAAATCAGTGCTTGGCCGACCACCAAAATAGTTAAAAATTTCAAGAACATAGACATCGGAATTCCCTAAATCGGCGCGATCGATCCTGCTCGATCGCAAAATGAGCGTTATCGAACCAGTGCAAGATCGCCGCGCGGCGACGAACTTCATGCACGCGCCATAAAACGCTTCACAGCCCAAAAGGGGTGATTCTCAGCCCTTGATTCGCGGTTCCGACAGTTCCTCAAACGTGATCGACCCCAGCGATTCACCGCGCGGCTTGGTGCGATGATCGGCGTCCACGTAGCACGCCACCAAAAAATCCTGCGTGGAGGCCGTTTGGTCGTTGTGCGCTTGAATCGTGGCTTGGCCGGTTAGCCGCGCAAGCCAACGGCCGTCCTCAAGTCGCGAGAAATGTTCGGCGGGGGAATCAATCCCGATAAAGGTATAGAAACGCAGGCGCTTTCGCTCGACCTCTGTGAGGCTGTCGCGCAATGCGTGCGTCCAAGCGGGGGCGTGGGTTGTTCGGATCGCTTCATTGATGAGCCGACGACACGACCCAACCACTGATTCACGTTCCAGAACTTCGCCTTCCGCGGTTTCCTCTGGCGTCAGCAAGCCGGGACCGATGACCCGGACGTCGCGCAATTGGTCCGGGCGGCTGGCATCGCCGGCGGCCGCGATCGTGCCTTGAAACCGCACCTTCTGCCCACGCTCCGCAAGCGCTGGGTCGGGCAGTTCGGCCAATGTCAGTGCGAGATCGTGGCGGGCGCGGCGG
>JANQOH010000331.1 GCA_028289725.1 Alphaproteobacteria bacterium | reverse complement strand
GCGAATGCCTCTCGAACTTGTCGGTTGGTCAGGCTCAGGCTCGCGATCGATCCGTCTTGAA
The DNA here is from genome assembly GCA_028289725.1 of Alphaproteobacteria bacterium. Taxonomy (GTDB): domain Bacteria; phylum Pseudomonadota; class Alphaproteobacteria; order UBA7887; family UBA7887; genus JAKZSU01. Next base: position 9,928 of record JANQOH010000331.1, on the reverse strand, counting down.
CCAAGGCCGGCCAGTCGCGTTCGGAAAACTCGTAAATGTCCAGGGCGATCCCGCCACCGCCGTCTTCGATGACGCCTTGCTTGTGGCCAATTAGGATCGCGGAATCGAGCACGGCGCGTCCCATCGCCATCGCGCTGATGGTTGCGCCGGATATGGCATCGATGCTCTTAGGTGTGAAACGCCGGTCGGATTTCACATTCATGCCGTGAAGCTGCGACAAGAATTGGCGGAAGCTCTGCGGCGTGATCATGCCAGGGGAAATGAGGGGCTCTTGCTCCTCGACTAAGACATGGCCGAGAATCTGTCCGTCGACGCCGAGCGCTACCATGATATCGAAAGAATTTCCGCTATAGCCCGCTGGCCGGACGGTCTCATGCGTCGAAAATAGATAGCCGGCTAATATCCCTTGGCGCGTGATCCGGGCGAAAGGTGGTGCTCCAGTGATTGCAAATGAAGGATCGGCTTCGGGAAAAAGTGATTGAACGAGCCCAGGCGTCAATCGCTCGGCAAAGGGTTGATCCATGCCCGCGCCAGCGGCTGACGCGCCGATGCCGAGGGCAATCAGGGCCCAAAACAAAGCCAGAAAATGGTGTCGCGCGCGGGGCGCGAGGCCTGGCCGCGTCACGCCCCCACGTGTCACGGTCGAGGGGCTATTCTTCTTCCTCGACGACCAGAACGCCAGTCATCAGTGGATGGACGCCACACACATAGGGGATCACGATCGGTTCGTCGAAGCGTAGCCAGGCCGTGCCGTTCGGCATCAAAATGCCCGTATTGAACTCCCGATCCATACCGACCGCGCTGTGCTCGATATTGTGGACATTGGTGAAATGGAAGCAGTCACCCGGCTTTGCGTAGGCATCGCCAGGCGTGAAAACGTGGGTAATCTCGATTTCGTGGATGTCGTTGCACTCTTCCGCCTGCGCCGCTGACGCGAAACCAATGGCCGCGATCGCCAGCGCCACGGGCCCAAAGATCCGGTGCTTGATGATGTTATTCGTCATTGAATGCGTGCCTCAACCTGTCGACCGTGGCGCAAGCTTTGCACGTGCGGCGCACAAAGAACAGCCCAGGTTTCTGCGAATTCGACGCAGGCGCAGATGCGGCGTGCGCTCCGGTGCCGGACGCAATTGTATGAATCGCGGTGGTCTCAGGATCGGCGGCCGCCAGGTCAGTTTACGGCGGGGATCAAACGCTCCAAGAGCCGGTGGCAATTGTGGCAGACCGCCGACAGGTTCGCTTCATAGTCGCCGGCCGCGCTATCGCCGGCAGTGTCGGACAGACCACGGATGACCACAAACGGCACATCGTTGAGGTTGCACGTGTAGCCAACGGCGGCGCCTTCCATTTCGGTTGCCAGCGCCGAAAACTCCCTTTGCAGCCAGCGGAGCGTGTCCGAATCCTGAATGAAACGGTCGCCCGACACCACCGTGCCGAGCATGAGATGCGGCTCGGTTTCCGCCCCGTTGAAGGCTTGATCGTAGGCCTCGGCGGCCCGCTTCACGAGGTCCGGGTCGGACTCGATCATACGGTCCTTGTCAGGCAATTCCCCGTGACGACGCCCGAAAGCCGTCAGGTCCATGTCGAACTGAATCAAATGGCTGGCAATCACCAAATCGCCGGGCCGCATGTTGGGGAGCAGGCCCCCCGCGACACCGCTGAAGATCAAAGCATCGATCGCGTAATGGTCGATCAACATTTGGGTGCAAATCGCGGCGTTGACTTTTCCAATTCCACACCGCGCGAGCGCGATGTCCGCGCCGAGAAACGAGCCGAGCGCGACATCGACCCCGGCCCGCTTTTCGCGGTCCTCGATCGACATTTCCTGCGCCAGCAGATCGATTTCCTCGTCCATCGCGCCGACAATTGCCAGCATGGCCACCTCGAACCTCTCGCCCCGGCCACACACGGCTCGGATTGGCGAATGGGTTGTGTCCCGCGGACGGATTCGCGCCGGCAGCGACGGTCGACCGCCCGCGCCGGGTCAAATCGCCCCAACTCAATGGAAATCGTCCGATTTGGCGGTTTGGCAAGTCAAACCGCGCGCCTGCGCGGACGCTCCGCGCGCGGCCCTAGGGCCTAGACCGGCTCAAGGACTGGCCGAATTTTTTCGCCGCTGTTCCGGATGGATGCTCTTGCCCAAAATGTGCTCGGTGTTGCCAAGCACATGCGCGCTCGATCCCACCAACAACGGATCAGGCCCTTGAAGCACGCGTTTGTCCTTCTCCGGATAAGGCAGAGCGGACAGGAAATGCTGCATGCAGCTCAACCGGGCGCGCTTCTTGTCGTTCGACTTGACGATGGTCCAAGGCGCGTCCGCCGTATCGGTGTAGAAGAACATGGCCTCTTTGGCCTCGGTGTAATCATCCCATTTGTCGAGAGACGCGCGGTCGATCGGTGAGAGTTTCCACTGTTTGAGCGGGTCGTTCTCGCGCGAAGCGAAGCGCCGATGTTGCTCGTCGCGGGTCACCGAGAACCAGTACTTGAACAACCGAATGCCGCTACGCACCATCATGCGTTCCAGCTCCGGACATTGTCGCATGAATTCGAGATATTCGTTAGGCGAGCAAAAGCCCATCACGCGCTCGACGCCTGCGCGGTTGTACCAAGAACGGTCGAACATGACGATTTCGCCTGCGGCGGGCAGATGTTCGACATACCGTTGGAAATACCATTGGCTGGTTTCGCGCGCGGTCGGCTTTTCCAAGGCAATCACCCGTGCGCCGCGCGGATTCAAATGCTCCATATAGCGTTTGATGGTGCCGCCCTTGCCGGCGGCGTCGCGACCCTCAAACAGAACAACGACTTTTTGTCCGGTTGCTTTGACCCATTCCTGGACCTTCAGCAACTCGACCTGCAGTTCGGCCTTGTGCTTCTCATAGACCGTGCGCCGCATTTTTTGCTTGTAAGGGTATTCACCGGTTTCGAAAGCGCGCCGGATCGCGGCTGGGTCATGGCGCATTTGCGCGAGCCGGTGTGTTGCACTCTCTGTGGCCGCCTGGGATTCGGTCGCGTCGCCATTGGTTGACGCGGCACGCGCACGCCGCCGCTTCGGGCGCGCGCCATTGCTTTCATTCGTCGTGTCTTCGGTGACAGCTTCTAGCGCTTCGGCGTCCCCTGCCGCCGTTTTCGATGTCTCGGTCACGGTCGTCCCCTCCAGAAATACCCGCGCAAAAGGGCTCCCTTAGCACCGGATTGCCGTCCGGGCCCTTACCCAAGTTAGAAAATCCGGCAAAATACCGGTTCGCGGGATTGCTGATATTGTTGGGAAGAGAGATTCGGCCGTTTCCTTGAAAAATCAACCGGCTAGGCCCCGCGAACCCCCGGACGGCGGGCAGCGCGGAGGGCAGCCTTCCGCTTGCCGATCAGATTCCGCTTCGCGGGGCGGCTGATGCGCGGGTTTCAATGAAATACCAGGCCGCAAGCCCCGGTATGCCGACGGCCACCTCGCGAACCCGCTTGATCAAGGCGATGGCCAAGGCGGTCGACGGGGCGAGGCCGATGAGCCCCGCGATCAACAACAAACCACCTTCCTGAACGCCGAGGCCGCCGGGAACGAAGAACGCGGCCGCCCGCATGGCACGGACCAAGGTTTGCAAAATGAAGGCATCGACAAACGAAATCGGTTGCCCGAGGAAATGGCAGGCAATCACGATCTCGCCACAAGCAACGGTTTGAGCAACAATTTGCCAGACCAGGTTTCGCGCAAGACCGCGGAGCCGACGATACATCTCCGTCACCGCGGCGTCGGCGCGCTCCGCGCTGCCGGAGAACCGATTAAAGACCTTGGATAGTGCACCGCCGCCGCGTCCCAAAGCGACAAAAAAGCCGCGTCTTTGCATCACGACGAAGCCGGCCACGGCGAGAGCGACCACACCCGCGCCCGCGAGCGTAGCCCCTGCGATACTGGAATCGCCGTGCCACGCGACAAGCGCTGCCAAGCCGCCGACAGTCAGTACGAGCTGCGCGACCGCGCCAAAGGTCAGGTCGACAATTGTCGACGCCGCCGCCAGGGGGGCGGGGGTACCCCGCAACGTCAGAACCCTCGCGCCGACCGCATCGCCGCCGACTTGCGCAACCGGTAAAAGCTGGCTGACTGATTGTCGAATCCAACGTGCCAACAAAATTGTTTGTAGGCTAATTTCATGGCGGCCCGCGATCAAACCGGACCAAGCAATGCTCTTAAAGATAATCGGCAGAGCCTCGAATGCCGCAATCGCCAGCAAACCCCATCCAACCGAAAGGCTTGCTTGCGCGATCGACGTTGCGTCCTGGCGAATCAATAAGAAGACCGCCAACGCAAGTCCGGCCAGACCAACTAGCAGCTTGACGGCGCGCATTGTACGAAGCGTCACCAGTTCCGAAGCAAACGCAGTTCGGAGGCCGCAACCGTTATTTCAGCCGGCAGCGAGGTAACGATTTCGCCGTCGGCTTGGACAGGCTCACCGGCGCGGCCATCAATCGTAACGCGTTGGCCACTCTCGATGGTAAGCCATCGGCCTTCCGCGAACCGCCCGCCGAACAAGGCCATGGCAGCGCCGACCGAGCCAAAACGCCCGGGATTGTCGATGCGGCAGATTTGCAAGTCAGCCGTGTGCACGTCGGCATTCGGCGCGATAACCCAAGTCGGCGCATAGCGTCGCGCGTTGGCGATAATGACGGATCCAACCACGTGACTTTCACCATCGACCGAGAGCTTATAGCCCGGGAAATCAAACTGCCTCAGTTGGCGGAAAAAGGAAGCCGCGTAGGCTGCGGCCCCGATCCGCTTCTTAAGCTCAAGGTCGACCTGCGCCACAAGGTGCGCATCGATGCCCGCGCCGGTCATAACCGAGAAATATCGGCCGTTGACGCGACCGAGAGCGATCGGCACCGCATCGCCTTTGAGAATGGCGTTCGCCGCGCTGCCGTTGCGTCGGTTGAGCCCAATCTCCGCGGCGAGCACGTTGCTCGTGCCAACGGGAATCAGCCCGAAGGGCGGTGCGTCTTCGAGTTCGGCCAGGCCATTGATGACTTCGTTAACGGTGCCGTCGCCGCCCGCCACGACCACGCGGTCGTATGGCCCGGCGGCGCGCGCAAGTTCGGTGGCGTGACCCGCGCCCGTTGTCTCGCGGATCGATAGGTTACAGCCCGCCTGCTCCAACATCGACAGAGTCGACCGATAGAGCTGCCGGCCGTTTTGGCCGGCGGCGGGATTGTGAATTACAAGTAATCTCAAATAAAAGTGGGCACTCTAACCAAGCATCGAAGTAGAGAGTCTGCCATCCTATAGCGAATATGGGAAGGTGTGACGAACGGTGACGCGTGCTTTGGCCAACTTCCGGCGTCCCCCGCCAGCGGCATCACGCAGCCACGCCGAGCCGCTCCGCGAGCTCGGGGAACGAATCGACGATGATGTCGCAATCCGGGTTGGGTGTTGGATCGGGCGGGCTTTCCGGGCCCCATTCATCCGGCCGCCGGACAAACGCTGTTTTGAAACCGGAAGCCCTGGCGGCATCCAAATCGAAATTATGGCACGCCACCATGCAGCATTCGCCGGGATCGAACTGAAGCCATTTGGCCGCCGTCGCGTATGAATCGGGCAGAATCTTATACTTCCCGATCGACTCGCACGAGATCACCGTGTCCCAGCTCAGGCCGTTGCGCTTTCCGGTGTCCACGATGATTCGCACGCTGAGAAGCGTGAAGGACGCGCAGATATATTTCTCACGCAGTCTCGGGAGCGTCGGCGGAAAGTCCGGCCAGCACTGAAAATTGTGCACGGCGTCCCACCAGATCGCCCGACGATCGTCGGGCGTCGCCGCATCCATGCCATTTTCGGCCAGCACCTCATCAAGCGCCATGCGATGGCCATCGTCGAAATTGATCGTGGGCGGTTCCTTTTCGCCGAGATTGACCACTTTCTTGAGCGCTTTCCGACGCCACTCGTTGGTCATCGCCGCCCAGTCGTTCTCGACGCCGAGTTTGGCGCCCAATGACCCTAGCGCGGTCGAGACGCCGGTGTGCCAATCGAGAATTGTGCCGCCGGTGTCAAAGGTGAGGGCCTTGATTTGGCTGAGGCTCATGGTGCGCCCTTTCGGAAGGATACGAGACCGGTCGATGTCTAGGCGTTTCGGCCGATCGTCGCAATGTCGACGCGCCTACGACGCGCGGTCGATGAATTGTTTGATGGTCGCGGCAATATCTTCAGCGGGCACGCCGTGGAGAAAATAGGTCAAACCGCCGCCGTCTGGTCCGACCAGATACGTCGCGCCCGTGTGGTCCATGAAATATTCGTCGTCCGCCGGTGCAACGTCTGCTTCCTCTTCGACGCGATATTTGTCGGATCGCACGCCGTACAGTTTGCCAAGCGCGTTAATTTGCGCCTGCGGGCCCGTCAAGCCAACAAGGCGGGGGTGAAAGTGCTTCACATAGTCCGCCATCACCGCGACGGTGTCGCGCGCCGGATCGATGGTGATGAAAATCGGTTGCACCGCGTCTCCGTCGTCGCCCAGCATGTCCACGGCATCGCTCATGACTGAAAGGTGGGTCGGACAAATATCGGGACAGTGCGTGTAGCCGAAAAAGATCAACATGAAGCGACCGGCGAAATCGCGGTCGGTCACGGTCCGTCCGGTCTGGTCGATCAGCGAGAACGGCGCGCGATTTTCAGCCTTCCCGTCGGTTGCCCAGTCCGAGCCGGACGATTGCCAGCCGAGGACCACCATGGCCGCGGCGAACGCAATTGAGGTGGTTCGAAACCCTATGATCGACATACGTCCGTTACGATTCCGTCCGCGCACAAAAATTGATGCCGAAACCTAGTAACGCCGACAAAACAGACGCGTCGGCGCAAAGTCAATTCACAGTCGTGGGAGGTGCGCAGCATGCTCGGCAAGCGCTGCGCCTGTCAGCGCGCCGACGCTTCAGTCGAACATCTTGTCAATTTCGTCTTGGCTGACGCCTTGGCCGGCCAATGCAGGCCCATCGAGCTTTTCGCCATCCGGATTGCTATCGGCGGGTTCCGGCACGGGCTCCTCGAGCAAGCCTTCCGGCCCCCAAATCTCGATCATCGAATTGAGGCGGTCGTCGATGAATTTGAGCTCGGCCACGATTTTCGTGATGCGCTGGCCGGTGATGTCTTGAAATGAGCACGCTTCAAAGATGGACTGAAACTTGGCCTCGATTTCGCCGGCCCAGTCAGCGAGGCCTGCGTCCTCGAGCTGACTGCGACGCTCTTCGATGGCCTGGCCGATTTCCTCGACGCTACCCAGAATGGTGTCCGTGGCGGTTTCCGTCGCCGCGACGATTGCGTCGAGTTGGTCGGACATGGTTTCGAACCGGTCGGGTTCGCTTCCCGGGTGCCGGATCGCGGCGAGTTCGCGCCGGAAATGCTGAAGCGACGAGAACAAGCCGACGATCTCGTCGACGAGTTTGCTCTGTTCTCCGGCTGATTTCGACGTCATCTCTTCCCCCTGGGCACATTCTTACCGGTGCGTCGTCGCCGCACATGCTCGGCGACCAGCAAATACCGATCCAGATTGGCCCCAAAACGCTTTTGTCTTCGAGAATATGGTGGCTCTGCCGGCAAACGTCATGCCCGATTCTCGCCAAGCGGTTGCGTTGACCCACATTATTTCCTGAGGAGTCCCAAATTTTGGCGAGAACCTGGCCACCGCGGGAAGGCTAGGGCCCTCGAAATTCGGCTCATCGCGACCAAACGGCATACCGCGAAACGCGTGCAATAGAGGCAATCAAATGGAACCGACCGGCTTGACGATCTTCGTCCTCGTCGTATTGGCGCTGGCGCTCATCCTAGTCTTCCTGAGCGTCAAATCCGTGCCACAGGGCCGCGAATACACGGTGGAGCGCTTTGGCCGCTACACCAAGACCCTGAGACCGGGCCTCAACCTCATAGTCCCGATTATCGACAAGATCGGCGCCCGGTTGAACATGATGGAGCAGGTGCTCGATGTGCCGAGCCAAGAGATTATCACCAAGGACAATGCGATGGTGACGGTCGATGGCGTCGTGTTCTTCCAAGTTCTCGAAGCGCCGAAAGCGGCCTATGAGGTGAACAACCTCGAAATGGCCACCATCAACCTGACCCTAACCAACCTGCGGACGGTAATGGGGTCGATGGATCTCGACGAGCTGCTGTCGCAGCGCGAGGCGATCAATTCGCGGATTCTCCAAGTGGTCGACGAGGCGACCAATCCTTGGGGCGTCAAGATTACGCGTATCGAGGTCAAGGATATCTCGCCGCCGCGCGACCTTGTCGACTCGATGGCGCGCCAGATGAAAGCGGAACGTGAACGGCGGGCGGTCATCTTAGAAGCGGAAGGCGAACGGCAGGCGGAAATCTTGCGCGCCGAAGGTAGCAAGCAGGCTGCGGTGCTTGAGGCCGAGGGCTTGCGAGAGGCAGCATTCCGTGAGGCCGAGGCGCGCGAACGCGCGGCAGAGGCGGAAGCGAAAGCGACCACCATGGTCTCCGAGGCGATCGCCAAGGGCGACGTAAATGCGATCAACTATTTCGTGGCGCAGAAATATGTCGATGCTTTGGGAAGTATTGCGTCGGCGAACAATCAGAAAGTGATCATGATGCCGCTCGAAGCGTCGAGTGTGATCGGGTCGGTCGCGGGCATCGCTGAAATCGCTCGGGCACCAGGCGGCAACAGTGGCGGCGGAAGCGCCAATGGCGGCGCGTCGCGCGGACCTTGGGAGCGCCCGTCTTAGCAGGGCCTCGGGCCTTGTAAACGGGGCTGATTTAGCCATGTCTTGAAGCGGATGCGGTGCGCATCAGGGGGAAGGATTATGGACGGCGGCTTTTTTTCGGAACTGCAATATTGGCATTGGTGGATCCTCGGCGTCGGTCTCGTGGCGCTCGAAATGCTGGTGCCGGGAACCTTCTTCCTTTGGCTCGGCGTATCCGCGGGGATCACCGGTTTCCTCTTGCTCGTATTGCCGGAACTCGCGTGGCAATACCAAATCATCGTGTTTTCGGTGTTGTCGGTGGGCAGCATCTACATTGGGCGCAAGGTTTGGCGGCCCTCCCACGGCGATACGGACGAGCCGGCGCTTAACCGCCGTGGCGCGCAATATGTCGGACGTGTGGTCAAACTGGCTGAGCCGATTTCAAACGGCCGCGGCAAGGCGCGGGTGGGCGATTCCCTCTGGCTCGTGGCTGGCGACGATCAGCCGGCTGGCGCGGAAGTGAAAGTAACGGGCGTGGAGGGAACGGTTCTACAGGTGGAACCGGTGGTGGCGTCAGGGCAAAGCGAGGGCTGACCGCGCCGTGCGGTCACCAACTCATGCCGGTCTGCAATTGACCGTCGCCGCCCTTGCTGCGGTCCTTGACTTCGTTGATGCGCGTCAAATCCGGTTTGCCACTGCCCTGAACCTGGCCCAGTAGCACCCACTCATCGACCTGCATGAAGCGCGGCGCGAGAAACCGGTAGCTCTCGCGCATGGTCTCGATATTGTCGCCGTTATTGTCGATCTCTACGGCGTCCCACCAGGCGAACATTTCGTCCCAGCTCATGAGACGGCAATACAGTTCGTCGCGCCGTTGGCGAACATATTTTTTCTGCTCACCCATATTGCGCAACGCATCCATGATCTCGCTGGTCTTGGCATCGATATCGTTGAAGCGCTCCGTGAAGTCGGCGACGGCGATTTCCATCAAACGCGCGACGGAGTTGGCGATTTCCAGGGAGCTCATTTCCTTGCCGTAGGCCCGGCGCAGCGCCTGCACTTTTTGTCGGATGTCCAGCACCTTCGCCAATTTCTCGCGCAGCGCCTCAATCGGGGCGAGCTCTTCCGAAAGCTCCTCGATCAGCGCCAGCACTTTTTCCTTGTCGTCGCCAAACCCCAATTCCTCAGCGGCAACGCTCAGCGCTTCGTTGACGCTCTTCTGCATTTCTGCGTCGTCCGCGATAGCGAGGAGCTG
>JANQOH010000289.1 GCA_028289725.1 Alphaproteobacteria bacterium | reverse complement strand
GCTGAAATCGGGCTTCACCTTCAACAACCCCAACGAGAAGGGGAAGTGCGGCTGCGGCGAGTCGTTCCACGTCTAAAACGCGCGGCGTGCGCGGTCACCGCGTATCGCGGCATCTCGTTACTTTCGGGCGGCTCCGCGGTGCAGCGTGGCCGTCCGTTCCATTGATCAGGTGTGTGAAAGTGTGGCTGGAAGCGTAACCGGCATTATGACTGCGGAGAGCAACATCCAGGTGAACGTGTGCTGGTCGTGCCATGGCGGCGTGCGCGAAGGCCAAGCGTTTTGCGAAACCTGCGGCGCGGTTCAGCCGCCTGGTCAGACCGACCATTTCGCGCGTCTTGGCCTCGACCGTCAGTTCGATCTGAATCCGGATGATCTCCAGACGCGCTATTTCGCGCTGCAACGCGCTCTTCACCCGGATCGGTTTGCAAGCCGCTCCGAGCAGGAACGCGCGATCTCGATGCAGCAGTCAACGAGCATCAACGAAGCCTTTGAAACGCTGAAAGACCCGCTGCGCCGTGCCGAATATTTGCTGTCGCTTGGCGGCTTCACGGTGAATGCCGAGACCGGCAACCTGCCGACCGATCCGGCGGTTCTGGCGGAGGCGATGGAGACTCGCGAAGCGCTGATGGAAGCGGAAACAGCCGCGGCGGTGGCGGACCTGGCGGACGATGTGCGTACGCGGGCCGAAACATGCCGGGCGGATTTGGCAATGGCGTTTGCGGGTAGCGATTTGGCGCGCGCGGCGACGCTCGCGACACGGCTCAAATATCTTGAGAAGTTCGGCGACGAAGTGCGCCGCCGGCAAGCGACTTTGCAGGCTGCGCAATAATGCTGCTCGAAATTCACGAACCAGGTCAAACGCCGCTGCCACACGAGTCGGTGAGCGCGATTGGTATCGATCTGGGCACCACCAACTCGGTCGTGGCTGTCTCGCAGTCGGGCAAGCCCGAAGTGATCTGCGATGAACATGGCGTCGCGCTTTTGCCGTCAGTGGTCGCCTATGGGGATGATGGTGGTGCGACCGTCGGCGCCGCCGCGAGTGCGTTGATTCAAGAACAACCGGACCGCGTCGTGTCGTCGATCAAGCGGCTAATGGGACGCGGAATCGATGATCTCAATGCCGTGGCCGGGACCTTGCCGTTTGACGTGGCGACGGATGAACGCGACGGCATGGTTCGCCTGTCGCTCGCCGGCCGTACCTTGAGCCCGGTCGAAATATCGGCTGACATTCTGCGCGCGACGCGGGCACGGGCGGAAACGGGTTTGGGTCGCGAAGTCACGCGCGCGGTCATCACAGTTCCGGCCTATTTCGATGATGCCGCGCGTACTGCAACCAAGGATGCCGCGCGGCTTGCCGGGCTCGAGGTTCTGCGCTTGGTCAACGAACCGACCGCGGCCGCGCTCGCCTATGGATTGGACCAAGGCGCGGAAGGCCTGTACGCGGTGTACGATTTGGGTGGCGGCACCTTCGATATTTCGGTTTTGCGTCTCGAGAAAGGCGTGTTTCAGGTCCTCGCCACCGGTGGTGACGCGGCGCTCGGCGGCGACGATTTTGACCACGCCATCGCGGAACATCTTCTGAGCGCGCGCGGTGTCGGGGAAGGCACGCTATCGGCCGGCGAAATTAAATCGGTCCTCGCCACGGCCCGGGCGGCCAAGGAAGGGCTGACCACAGCGGACAGCGTTTCGGTCGAACTCACCGTCGGCGGTGAAACCACGACCCACACGATCGATCGCGCGACCTTTGAACAATTGATCGCCGCGCATGTCGGTCGGACCATCGAAATTTGCCGGCAGGTCCTGGATGATGCGGGATTTGCACCAGATGAAACCAAGGGCGTCGTGTTGGTCGGCGGCTCGACCCGGGTCCCCGCGGTGCACAACGCCGTGGCTGATTTTTTCGGCGGACGACCCCTCGGCAATATCGATCCCGACGCTGTCGTCGCGCTTGGTGCGGCGTTGCAGGCCGAAGCATTGACCGCCGGATCCGATACCTTGCTGCTCGATGTGACGCCGCTGTCGCTCGGTCTCGGGACCATGGGCGATTTGGTCGAGAAGATTATCCACCGCAACACGCCGATCCCGGTCGCGCGGGCCCAGGAATTCACGACCTATCAGGACGGCCAAACCGGCATGATCATTCACGTCGTGCAAGGCGAACGTGAGATGGTCGATCAAAACCGGTCGCTCGCCAAGTTCGAACTGACCGGTATTCCGCCGATGGTCGCGGGCGCGGCGCGCATCCGCGTAACCTTCGCGGTCGATGCCGACGGGTTGCTGACCGTCACCGCGCGCGAGGAGACCACGGGTACGGAAAGCAAAGTCGAAGTGAAGCCCTCCTACGGTCTCGCGGAAGGTGTGATCGAACGCATGCTGCATGATAGCCTGGCGCACGCGCAGGAAGACGTGACGCGTCGCCTCTTGACCGAGGCGCGGGTCGACGCCGAGCGCGTCATTCTGGCGACGCGGGCGGCACTGACAGCCGATGTGGCGTTGCTCGAAAATGGGGAAGGCGCCGTGATCGAAAGCGCCATCGCCACCGTTGAGACCGCCGCCGCGGCCGACGATCGTGACGCCATCCAGGCCGCCATCGAGGCACTCGACCATGCCGCACAACCCTTCGCCCAACGGCGTATGGATCGCTCGATCGCGGCGGCGCTTGGCGGCAAATCGATCGATGCGATTGACGCCGAATTACAAAACACCGAGAACACCGGACCGACATGAAAGGCGCGCCCGTTCCATGCCCAAAGTGACTTTTGTTTTCCAAGACGGCAATCGCATGGAGATCGAGGCGCCGGTTGGTCTGTCGCTGCTCGAAATCGCGCACAAGAATAAGATCGACCTTGAAGGCGCGTGCGAGGGATCGCTCGCCTGTTCGACCTGTCATCTGATCGTCGACCCAGAAGACTATGAGCGGTTGGCCGAGCCGACCGAAGACGAAGAGGACATGTTGGACCTTGCGTTCGGCCTGACGCATACGTCGCGCCTCGGGTGTCAGATCATTCTGACGGAAGAGCTCGATGGGCTGACCGTCAGCCTGCCGCCCGCGACACGCAATGTGATGTTAGGTTGACATTAAATAGATATCTAAAGTGATCGAAACGAGATCATCCGATGAAATGGACTGATATCAACGACATCGCCATCGAGCTCGAAGAGCGGCACCCCGAGGCGGACAATGTCAATCTGCGGTTCACGGACCTGCACAAATGGGTCACGGCGCTGCCTGGGTTTGACGACGATCCGGAACGGTCGAACGAAAAAATTCTGGAGGCCATCCAAATGGCCTGGATCGATGAGCGAGACTGAGACAGCCCCGTCCGCCACATTGCGGACGCCCGACGAGCGGTTTGCAACGCTGCCGGACTTTTTATTCGCGCCGCATTATCTCGATGAGCTGCCGGGTTTTCCGGGCGCGCGCGTCCACTATGTGGACGAAGCAGCCAATGGCACACCATCCGCTCAACCCGATCTGCCGGATGATTTATCGGATGAAGCCGTGGCCGCCGCGGCCCAATGGTCGCGCCCGACCACCATTCTGTGTCTGCACGGCCACCCGACCTGGAGTTTTCTTTATCGCCGCATGATCCCGCTGATGACGGCGGCGGGCTACCGCGTCGTCGCCCCGGACCTGCCAGGTTTCGGCAAGTCGGACAAACCGGCCGATGAAGCGTCTTATTCGATCGCTTCGTTGCGTAGTGCCGTGATCGGGTTCATCGAGCAGCTCGATCTCACCGATCTGATCGTCGTTGGGCACGATTGGGGCGCAACGGTCGCGCTTACATTGCCGATGGCCATGCCGGAGCGCATCAAGGCGCTGGCGGTCATGAATTGCGCGCTGCCGACCGGCGACCGGCGTCTGCCGGACGGCGTGATCGGCTGGCGCACCTTTAACGCCAATAATCCCGATCTCAACGTGCCGGGCTTGATGGCGAAAGCGAACCGGATTTTGACCTTCGGCGAATGCCAAGCCTTTGGCGCGCCGTTTCCGGATACCTCGTACAAAGCGGGCGTCCGCGCGCTGCCGGCCCTCATTTCCGAAGACGCCACCGCGCCGGGCGCCGAGTTATTGCGTGAGGCCCGGCGCTATTTGAACGAAGAATGGGACGGCGCATCGCAGTTCATCGTCGGCCTGCGCGATCCGGTGCACGCCCACTCTTTTATGCGGTACTTACACGGCCAAGTTCGCAACGGCGTTCAGCCAATGATGCTTGAGCATGCCGGCCACTTTCTGCCCGAATGGGGCGACGAATTCGCCGAGCCCATGCTGCGCTCGATCGAGGCGCAAATCGAC
>JANQOH010000228.1 GCA_028289725.1 Alphaproteobacteria bacterium | reverse complement strand
GATGTTCGGCGCGCTCGCCATGTTCGTTGTGCCCGTGGAACCAAAAAAGGGCGTGTTCGTCCTGAACGGCGAATGGGCACGCAAACTGCCGTGGGGCGTGGTGATCCTGTTTGGCGGCGGTCTGTCATTGGCAGGCGGCATCAAGGCTAGCGGCCTGGCGGATTGGATCGGTGGCGGGACGGGCGGTCTCGCCGGCTTGCCGACCATCCTCGTCCTGCTTTCGATCGTCGTTCTTATGGTCTTGCTGACCGAGATCACGAGCAATACAGCGACCACGGCGACGTTCCTGCCAATTGTCGCGGTCGTCGCGGTCAGCATCGGCGAAAATCCGTTGCTGCTGATCTTCCCGACCGTGCTCGCAGCAAGCTGCGCGTTCATGATGCCCGTGGCGACGCCGCCGAATGCCGTCGTTTTCGCCAGCGGTTACATTCGAATAGGACAGCTCATTCGCGCCGGCGTATTCGCCAACGTTGTCGGCATCATATTCTCGACGCTGATGGCCTACACGCTCGTACGCTGGGTCTTTGGCATCGACATCGGGATCTTGCCGGACTGGGCGGCGACGGCTCAGTAAGTCGATGGTCGGGCCAATTGTCCCGGCTATTTGATCTCCGTGTCGATAAAGACGAACTCGAACGCGTTGTCGTTGATCACATTGTGGTCGACGCCGGCTTCGCGGAAGTAAGGCTGGCCGACCTTCAACTCGGCGTGCGACTCAGTGCCGTCACCATCGATAATCTTGAGACGGCCGTCGGTTAAGGGAGTCACCACATAGTCGTACTCGTGCTGGTGCCGGCCCGTCTCGGCGCCCGGCGCGAAACGCCATTCGGTCACCCGAATGCGCTTATTGTCGATGAAAACCGTCGGGACCGCGAGATTGTCGTTGCTGCTCATGACTTTCCCCGTTGGCGATGGTCCATATCCTTACGCCAATAAGGGAACAGTCGGCAATATTACAAAACCTTTATGTGGTTTCGATTTTTTCCAGCGACTCGGGCTTTAGGCCGTGCAGAATGCGGTCCGGCTCATCAAAAGTGCCGGACGCGATGTCGTAGCTGACGTCGCCGAAGCTGCGGCCGATAACCGTCCATTCGGACACGTCGCCCCGCCCCACCTTAAGACGTACACGTTCGCCGACTTTGAACGTTGGTTGTGCGGTCCGTGCCTTAAGCACGACCGGCGGGCCTTTTGGCGGCTGCACGCTGCGTTTCGGAGGCAGGTCCATTTTGGGCGGCGGATCCGGGTTTGGCTGGGCCGGCAAGACCTCAGCAGCCAACGGCCGCCGGATTCGCAATAACTTGCTGACCATGTTTCGCCTTCCCTATGAGCTCGAGCAAATTATAGCCTGAAAAGTTGCGATATGGTTAGCTTTGAAGCGATCTATCACCTCTCGCCGCTTCAACAGTTTGTGCTAGTGTCGCGCCCAATATTGCGTGGCCCGTGGCCACGCGTTCTTGGCTAATTGGGAGGACTACCGTGAAAGTCGTTGTTGTCGCCTCGCGCAAAGAAGATGCCAGCCCTGATGAATTCACGCCGCATTTAGCGGCGGAGACACAACACGCGCTCGGCATGTATCGGGATCAAATTGTGCGCGAGATCTACAGCCGGACGGATGGTAAAGGCGCCGTCTTGGTGCTTGAATGCGCCGATGAAGCCGAAGCCGCCAAACTGGTCGGTGAACTGCCGCTGGCAAAGCTCGGTCTCTTGTCCTTCGACATATACGGCACGCAACCGTATCGCGGCATCGTCCAAAACGTGACCTAGGGTGAGGCTCCGGTCCCATGTCTGATGACAATTCAGCGCACGGTGACGACCTTCCGATCCTCGTTCGCCGGCGCATTGAAGCCGGCGTGATCAAACCGATCTATGAAGAAATGGTGGCCTCGCTCGGCGAAGAGAAAGCGCGTGAAATCCTCGCCAAGGCGATCGTCAAGGATGCAGTCGCGCATGGACGCTCCTACGCCGATCGGCAGGATCAACCGAATGATCTCGACGGTTTCGCCGCGCTGTTGCCGCAATGGCAAGAGCATGATGCGCTTCAGATCGACTTCCTGGATAAGTCCGGCGACAGACTCGACTTCAATGTGACGCGCTGCCGCTACGCCGAAATGTATCGAGAGCTTGGGCTCGCGCATATCGGCGACATTTTGTCGTGCGGCCGCGACGGCTCGTTCTGTACCGGCTACAACCCGGACATCGACTTGACGCGCAGCCAAACCATCATGCAGGGCGCGTCCCACTGCGATTTTCGCTACAAGATGCGGGCCTCCGACACGTAAGACGGGCGCAACGCGGGGAGGTGCGCTGCGAAATGGGCGCAGCCGGCCCCACAACCCATTTGTGATAGAGTCCAATTGGTTAGGTGGAAGGGAAGGCACGCGCCATGAGCTATGACGTGGTGATCAAAAACGGCATGGTGATCGACGGCTCGGGCATGCCGCGCTACCGGGCCGACGTTGGCGTCAAGGACGGACTGATCGCCCATATCGGACGCATCTCTGAGCCAGCGGATCAGGTCATCGACGCTGAAGGCCACGTTGTCACGCCTGGCTTTGTCGACGGCCACACCCACATGGACGCGCAGATCTTCTGGGATCAACTTGGCAGTTGCTCCTGCTACCACGGCGTGACGACGGTGGTGATGGGCAATTGCGGCTTCACGCTTGCGCCGTGCCCCGAAGAGGACGTGGATTTTGTCTTCCGCAACCTCGAACGCGCCGAGGATATTTCCCGCGAGGCCATGCTGACCGGCATCAAATGGGGCTGGGAGACGTTCCCGGAATATCTCGATGTCATCGATGCGCTGCCAAAGGGCCTAAACTATGCCGGCTATATCGGCCATTCCGCGCTGCGCACATATGTCATGGGTGAACGCGCGTTCACCGACGAAGCGACCGACGACGATCTCTCCGCCATGGTGCGCCATGTCCAGGAGGCGGTGAAAGCCGGCGCCATCGGTTTTTCGACGTCGCGCACGCCAAGCCATCTGACCTCCGACGACCGCCCCGTGGCCAGTCGCATCGCGCCGTTCTCCGAAGTCCAAGCGATCGTTCGCGGCATGGGCGACATCGACGCCGGGATGATGGAACTCGCCATGGAGCGGGGCGACACCGAATATATGAAGGGATTTTACCAGCGCCTAGTCGACCTTTCGACCGAGACCGGTCGCCCGATCACGTTCGGCAGCCTCAGCCGCCGGGAGTATCCGGGCCAGTGGCGCGATTTTTACGACATTATCGAGAAAGGCAACGCGAACGGCGCGCGCATCATTCCGCAGGTCCACAGTCGCGAACTCAATTCGATTCTGTCCTTCGAGACCACCACACCGTTCGACAATTGGGATGTCTGGCGCGATGTCCGCAAGCTTCCGCTCGACGAACAGAAGGCCGCGCTGCGCGATCCGGAGACCAAGGCCAAACTCGTCGAGGTCGCGAACCGTCCCTATGAAGGCCCTGAGATTGTTGGCGCCGAAGCGCGTCCGCCGGAATGGGACATTTTCTTCCTGATGGACAAGATCGAACGGCCGCACAAGACCATGGAAGAGGTCGCGAAGGCGCGCGGCGTGAGTCCGGCCGAGGCGATGATCGATCTGGCACTTGAGCACGATCTCAAACTGTTCTTCCGCCAACCGCTCGCCAATGAAAACCAAGACGACGCCTTGGACCTCATGCGCCATCCGCATTCGGTCGTGACGTTCTCCGACTCCGGCGCGCATGTCTCGCAGATCATGGACAGTTCTTTACAGACCCATTTGCTCAGCCATTGGGTGCGCGACCAGGAAGCCTTCACACTAGAACAAGCCGTGCGAATGATCACCTACGACACCGCGACCAATTGGGGCTTCCACGATCGCGGCTTATTGCGCGAAGGACTCGCCGCGGACATCGTCGTGTTCGATCCCGACGGCATCGCACCGCGTATGCCCGAGGTCGTGAATGACCTGCCCGCGGGCGCGCGACGACTCAAGCAATATGCCGATGGGCTGAAAGCCACCGTGATCAACGGCGAAATCGTCCTCCAGGATAATGAACACACCGGCGCGCTGCCCGGCCAGTTGATGCGCGGATCCCTAGCGCAGCACTGATCTTTGGCTGACTCGGTCCCTGTCGGCTTTCAGAGGTCTTGCGCGACGGGAATGGTGCTGTTGGGCCGCACGATAGACACCAGCATGGCCATGTCGCGAGCTATCATCACCAAGTGGCAGCCGTCACACGGCTTCAGGCCGCATCCACAGAACCAACAAGGCTCATAACCAGAGAGGAAGCCGATATGGCATCCATCGGATTTATCGGCATTGGCAATATGGGTCGGCCGATGGCGCGCAATCTTTTGAAAGCGGGCCATTCGCTGAAAGCTTACGACATCTCGCCCGACGCGCTCAATTACACAGTCCAAGTTGGTGCAACGCCGGCGCAATCTCCAAAAGACGCCGCGGAAGGCGTGGACTTCGTCATCACAATGCTGCCCACCGGCGCCGAAGCGCGCGCGGTCTATTTGGACAGCGGCGTGATCGCGGCCGCCGGCGCGGACACGGTATTGATCGATTCTTCGACAATCGATGTTGATAGCGCGCGCGCGGTTCATAAAGCCGCGGCGGACGCCGGGATCGCGATGCTCGACGCCCCGGTGTCAGGCGGCGTCAGTGGCGCCGAAGCGGGGGCGCTAACGTTCATGTGCGGCGGCGATCCCGAAACCTTCGCCAAAGCGCGCCCCATCCTGGGTGTTATGGGCAAGTCGCTGGTCCATTGCGGCGGGCCCGGCCTGGGGCAGGCGGCCAAGATCTGCAACAACATGGTCGCGGGGATCTCGATGCTCGCCTTGTCCGAGAGCTTTGTGATGGGCGAGCGCCTGGGTCTCGATCGCCAAACGCTTTTTGATGTCCTATCGACGTCAAGCGGCGGCAGTTGGGTCTTACAGAACATGTGCCCCGTCGCCGGTCCGGTTCCCAGCGCGCCGGCAAATCGGGACTACGAAGCGGCCTTCTCGGCGGCGCTCATGGCCAAGGATCTACGTCTGTCGCAAGCGTCCGCACAATCATCGAAGACCGCGACGCCGCTCGGCGCGCTCGCGGCCTCACTTTTCACGCTTCATGTGAATCGCGGTCACGGCGCGCTGGATTCGACCAGCATCGCGAAACTTGTCGACGGCTCCGACTGACGCGCTTCCTCGAGTGGATTTTACTCGGCCGCTGACGCTAATCCCGCGGCCGCTTCGACCGACGGCGACAAATAGGCGCCTTGTCTCAGCAATTCGCGCTGCACCTCTCTCGGGTCGAGGGCACGAGGCTGTTTGCCGGCATTGACCGACAGGGCGGCGGCGATACCGGCGGCTTGTCCGGTCAACCAGCATTGAGGCACTTCGCGCAGGAAGGAATGCGAACTCGCGTCGCACGCGACATGCCGTCCAGCCCCCAGCACACCGTCCAAATCCACCGGCACAAGCGAGCCATAAGGCACCGAGATATTGGGGAACTTGGGCGACAGGGAGGTCGAGACGCCGATTTCGTCGTCCCACACGCGACCTTCGTCCCATTGGGCACGCGTGACTTTGTTCAGGCCCGCCAATCGCCGGCTGTGACGCACACCAATTTGCGGCGCACCGAGCATGAGAAACGCGTTTTCGAACCCAGGCGCGTGCTGGCGATAAATGTCCAGATGGCCGATGGTCAGTTCGCGCGACCGCAGTTCGACGGCCGTGAGATCCTCGACATCGACCGCGCTATAACCGGACAATCGCGGCCCCATAAACAGCGCAACATCGTTGCGCCAAGACACAAAGGGTTTCTCGAACGACGAGAACGCGTCACGGCCACGCGCCATGAAATCCGAGAAGCCTTGTTTGTTCTCGGTGCGGAAGGCGATCCACTTCTCCATATCGACGCCGCCCAACAAAAAGGCGGTGTTGATGCAATGATGAATGTCGTCTTCGTCAATGTCCGACTCGAGCGCCGCGCCGGCGCGTGCCAAAAGGTCGGCGTCGCCGGTGGTATCGACCACCACTTTGGCGAGGATCGCTTGACGGCCTTCCTTGCTTTCGAAAATCGCGCCACGCATCACGCCGTCCTCGACGATCGGCGCCGCCGCCCAGGCGTGCAGAACGAGATCGACTTTCTGCTCCTGCACCATCTGAAGGGACAGGGTCTTTAGCGCTTCCGGATCGATGGTCGGCGACCAGGTCACGATGCCGTGGTACGCCGCCGTCCGTTGCGCCCAATAGGCGGCTGTCGCAGCGTCCTTAGACCCCCAATCGGCTCGCGGCGGACCTTGGATCGCGTCCTTGGGCAGTCGCTCCA
>JANQOH010000225.1 GCA_028289725.1 Alphaproteobacteria bacterium | reverse complement strand
TTCGACCGCCAGCGCATGGAGACAATCCTCTCTGGCCTGTCGAGCCGCGTGTTCCTGATGAACAATGTGCACGAGGACGCACCGCTGCTGTTCCACACGCGCTGGGCGCTGTCCTATTTGCGCGGACCTCTCACCCGCGATCAGATCAAGCTGTTGGCCGGTAATCGCGAAGCCGCGCCGGATTCCGGCCCAGCCGTCGCGCCGACACCAAAGCCAGTGCGCATTGCGTCGAAGGCCACCACAAATGCGGCCGAGCCGGCCGATCGCCCGCTCATCCCTCAAGGCATAGAGGAAGCGTTTCTTCCGGTCACCGATGGCGGCGAGGGCCCGGTGATCTATCGCCCACTATTGCATGGCGTCGCGGATTTGCACTACGTCGTCGCGCGCCTCGATATCGACCAGTGGCGCCGCGTTTTCTGCCTGACGCCGCTTGAAGATGAAGCGCCCTCCGACATTTGGCGCGACGGGGAAACGGTAGCTGGCGAACAAATCTTTCTGGATACAGCGCCGGAAGAAGATGCGACTTTTGCCACCCTGCCCTCGGCCGCAACCAGCGCAAAGCGCTACACCTCCTGGCAGAAAGCGTTGAAGACCCACGTCTATCGTGATTGTGGTTTGCGGTTATGGACGTCTCCGGCGCTGAAGGTCACGTCGCGCCCTGGCGAGGATCGTGCCGCAATGATGGTTCGTGTCCGCGAGGCCATGCATGAAAAGCGCGAACTCGCGCTTGAAAAACTTCGGAAACGCTACGCCCCGAAGCTCAAGCGGATCGAAGACAGAATTCGCACCGCGGAAGCGCGTCTTGAGCGCGAGAAATCGCAGTATAGCGGCCAGAAATTCCAGACCGCGATCTCGATCGGCGCGACCGTGCTTGGCGCGCTGTTCGGCCGCAAGGTCGCGAGCGTCGGCACCGTCGGCCGTGCCGGAACAGCCGCGCGTGGCGCCGGTCGCGTGATCCGCGAACGCCAAGACGTCAAACGCGCCGAGGAACAGATCGATTATCTCAATCGGCAGCTCATGGATTTATCCGCCGAATTGGAAGCCGAGACCGACAAATTGCGCGACGCGGTCGACCCCGAGGCCATCGAGCTCACCGAGAAAATCATCCGCCCGCGCAAAGGCGACATCGGGGTCCAGCCCGTGAAACTCGTCTGGGCGCCCTATCGCCGCGACGCCAGCGGTTTTGCGATACCCGCATACGCGCTCAATTCTGACTCTGCGATTTAACGGGGCGCAGCCCTCTGTGCGGATCTAGTTTGAGACAGTCGGCAGGGTTTCCGCTAAGGCACATCAGAGCCTGGAAATCCGGCCCGCATGTAAGCCACGATTTTCCAAATATCGTGCTCTGTCAGACGGTCTTTGTAGGGTGGCATGCTTGATCCGAATTCGGCGCCGCCTTTGGAGATGGTCCATATCAGATATTCATCGACCAAGTCAGGCGACTCGATCATGTATGCCAAGAACATCCGTGTCGGGCGCAGATCCATCATCGCGTCGCCGTCGCCAAAACCCTTGAAACCATGGCATGCTATGCAATTCACGGTATAGAGCGCGCGCCCCTCGGCGACCAGTTCACCGGATGCAGCAAACGGGTTCGAGGCATCTTGGTATTCGGCCGGCACGCCGTTTTCGATGAACGCCTTGTGTCGCTCGCTTCTCATGGCGAGTGCCGCGGCCGCCTGCTCCCCGCTCCATGACGGCGGCGGCGCTTGACCCTGCCACAGATCGCCGATCGGCTGTTCAGCCGCGCCATCGTCCGCTGCGACACCCGTCGCGCCACCGATCACGATTGCCGGCCAAACCAACATCACGGCGAACAGGCGACGCATCTCTGCCGACCGGATTACGGAATTGATCATTTGAAAAAATCTCCGAGAGAACGCAGGCGAACTAGTTCGACTCTTCAGACCGGGCGTCTTGCTCGGCGATATCCAATTGCCGGTCGAGTTCGATCAAGTCGGCCGGCAACGGCATTCCGGTCGCCTTCAATTCATTCAGGAGTTCGCGCAGTTTGAAATGAATTTCATGCAGGTCATCTGGCTCGCTTTCCATTTCTTGTATGAGGCTGTTGATCGCCGCCGTCATCTCTTGCAGGTCCATTTGGCCGGCCTTTCGTTTTCATTCGTTCCGCGACCTCGAACATACTCACACGGAATGCGTCACCCGCCCACCGCGTCCGCAAGATCCTACCCCATAATGCGGTGAAACCTGTGGTCAGCGGATGCTCCACGCCCAATCCCTTATGATCGATGCACCAGGCTCACGCCCTAACTTGCGTCAACACTGTGCCGTAAGCCGAGACGAGATCGGCCCCACATCCTCTGGACGAAAAAAGAAGGCTGCCGGAGCAGCCTTCCAAATAGCGATGTCAACGTCGGCTAAATCGGCAGCGGTGGGCCGACATCCACATGCAAATCGAATGCGCCTTGCGGAATCCCGTCGGCGGTCTTGTTGCTGAAGTCGATCGTGATCAGCGAGCGCGCTTCCTCCGGCACCGACATGTAAAGGCCGTCTTTTTCGTTCAGCTCGTTTCCCGCGAAGTACATCTGCGTCGTGATCGACGGTGCGGTCGCCGGATGGACCTTGAAGTGAATATGCGGCGGGCGAATCCAATCCGGTCCCACCGGGTAGGCACCCGGTATGATGGTCCGGAGGCGATAAACACCGTCTTCCGCCGTGTAGAGCCGCGCATAACCTTCAAAATTCGGGTCGAGCGCGGCCGGGTTCGGGTCCCGCGGATGGAGATAGCGGCCGGCGGCGTTCGCCTGCCAGATGTCAATCAGCGCGCCTTTTTCCGGCTCGCAATTGGCGTTCAGAATACGGCCGGTTATTTCGACGATCTGCCCTTCGGCGCGGTCGCGGCGGCCCGGCACCTGGGTCATGTCCCAGTCATAATCGTTGATCGCCATTGGAAAGAACGGACCGTTCACCTGATACGGCGTAATCGTGCACGCTGCGCTAACGGTCTTCGCGGCCATAAGCGCGCCTGCGCTCGCCGCCACGCCGCCCAGCAGCTTGCGCCGCGAAACGGGTTTGCGAATGCTCATCAATGTCTCCCTGCTTTGCTCTTGTTGTGCCGAAACGCTAGCACCCGGCTGGGACGATAGAAAGAAGCATCTAGCGTCAGTGATCGAGCCGCTTAAGCGTCGACGCCCGCGCCGCCGGCACGCCAGGGATAGGCAATGTCGACTAACGTATCCTCGCCGGCGCGCCCCAAGCCCATTTCCTTCAGGCGCAACCGCACCATCGGGAACTGCTCGCGTCCCCAAAACGGTTCATCGTCCACGATAATCGTTGGCACGCCAAATACACTCCGTTCGTACGCCTGGTGTTGAATGGCATCGTGCAGAGCGCGCCCCTCGCCTTCGGCATAATCATTGAAACCGCCGGTATCCGCGCCCGTTTCCTGGAGCACAGCCGTAATCACCGCGAAATCCTCGATATCAAGCTCACGCCGCCAAAACCGTTCGAACACCATATCGGTGTAGGCCCGGAACACGCCCTGGTCCTTGGCGTACATCATGCCGATCGCCGCGAGCGACGAATCCCAGATTTTTTGCGTGCCGTAAATTGTCAGGCCGCGCAAATTGGCGTGCCGGCGCACGTCCATATAAGTATAACGCACGCGCCGCCACTGATAGTCCGAACGCTCGGCTTGAACGATCTGCTTGTTGTCATCGACCTCGGCCGAGCCGCGATAGCTCGCGATATCGAGTGTGAGCGGCAACCAATTGAGCGACACGTCGAAGTCGCGCTCGAATGTCCAAGCCGGTTCCATCGCAAGATAGGCGTACGGACTCTTGTAATCGATGTAGATATCGATCTCTTTGGCCGCCATCACATTCCCCTTCGCGTTGGGTTAGTACAGCGGCGGATCCTACCCCACTCGCACGCGACGATTGCACGGAATCTCGCGTCTTTCCGCAATCAGGAAAACCGGCCGGGCTCAGTGGCGATGCGAGCGTTGATCAGACGGCGTCGCGCCATAGCCCAGTAGGGCGGCGCGAGGCAATTGCCGAAAACGCGGTGCCAGCGTGGCCGCCGGCACAGAGCACTGACCGACACGCACATCGATTCCGGCGGCGGTCAATTGTTCGTAGGCCGTCTCCGGGACGAATCCGGCAATCAACACACGCGGGCCATAGTCAAGTATTTGCAACGTCACGTCCGCGGCTCCCGTCTTCGAACTTTCGAAGATGTGGTACCTTTTGCCGCGAAAATCGGTTACGCCGATACACCGCGCCAACGCAAAAAACGGTGAAAGTGGTGCACATTTCCACGGCCCCAACAACATCATGGCGACCCTTCGTTCGGGCGGAGGCCAGGAAATGGGCGGGTGCGCGGTCATAGAAGGAAATTGCCCGATCGACGCCAACGGTGCCACAATGCAGATCAATTCGGCTGACGATCACGGTGCGGGACCGTCTCCGGCGTAACAAACGAGGCCTTCTCGGTGCATTGTCCCTGCCCTCTCACGCGGAATCACGAGGTAAACCCGTGCGCGAACTGTCCGGTAAGGCATTGGACGATTTGCCATGCTTTACCGAACGACGAACTCGCGATTCTCGAGAGCTTCAAAACCGGCGACCGTGTGTGCGAAGCCGACCAGGAAATCTATAGTCAGGGTGACGACCTCGACGAGCTGTATACCGTCGTGGAGGGCTGGATCTACCTCGCGAAATTGTTGGAGGACGGCCGGCGCCAAATTTCCCAAATCGCGCTGCCGGGCGACTTCATTGGTTATCAGGCCAATTTGGTCCGGCCGATGGACCACTCGGCCCACACGCTGACCCCGGTGCGTCTGTGCGTGTTCCCGCGCGACAAATTTCTCGATTTCATTCGCGAGCACCCCGAACTTTCGCTGCGGCTGACCTGGATGATCGCGAACTACGGCGAACTCGGGCGCGACAGACTGCTGAGCGTTGGCCGCCAGACCGCGGTCGAACGCGTCGCCCATTTTCTATTGGAACTCTACTACCGCGTCCGTCTGCGTGACCCCGAGCCGCTCGGCTCCTCGATCAAAATGCCTCTCACGCAAGAGCATATCGGCGACGCATTGGGCCTGACATCTGTTCACGTCAACCGCATGCTCCGTGAATTGCGCGAGAGAAAGCTGGTCCAAGTCGTTGATCAAACGCTGACGATTATCGACCCCGATGGCTTGGCGGACGTTGCCGGCTTCGACGAAGACATGATGGACCGGCTGCTGGACGGCGGCGAAGGGTTCGAATGCCGCTCCCAGCGCATCGAGTAGAAAGCAGCCAACGCCCGTACAATACGGACGTCTCGGTACCCCCCAAACCGGACTCGCGCGGTACGACCGCGCGACCGCGTTAGCCCTGCCACCGACAAATAGGGTAGAGTGCGATTGGGGCATCATGAAAGTTCGCTCAAGTTCTATTGGGGGAGGTTGAAGTGACTGTGAAGCCTGCATATTTCGACAACTTGCGCACGCGCGCCCTGCATGCAATGTGTCGCGCCGTGACGATGGTTTGTATGATGATTGCCCTCGCATTCATCGTGCCAAAGGAGGGGCATGCGGAGGGCTGGATTACGGCTTGGTCAACCAGTCATCATCCGCGGTTTGCGCCCGACTTCATTCTCGCAAACACACCACCAAAATCGGTGACAAACCAGACCATTCGCCAGGTCGTGCGGCTGAATCTCGGGGGCAGCCAAGTGCGCGTGGTGATCTCAAACGACTACAACGATCTGCCGCTCACCATTGGCGCCGCATCTGTCGCAACCGCCGACGCCGACGGGAACATTATTGCAGGATCGAGCCAGGCATTGACCTTCGCCGGTGCCGCCGAAATCCGCATTCCGCAAGGATCGCGCGTGATAAGTGATCCAATCGATCGAGATGTAGCTGCCTTTGACAGCCTTGCGATTAGCCTTTTCTTTCCAAGCGAGGCATTTCTCGACACTTATCATTGGGATGGCGTGCAAACGGCGTACATATCAGGACCAGGAAATTTCGTCGCCGAGACCTCTTTCGAGCCTGTGGCGACAAATGCGTCCCGGATGCTCATTTCCGGCGTCTTGGTCGACGCGCCCGAAGGTGCGAAGGCAATTGCATTGTTCGGTGACTCCATCACGGACGGCAATTGTTCGACAGTGGACGCCAATCACCGTTATCCCGATTTCCTGGCCGAGCGCCTACATGCTGAGGGGCACGGCAATGTCGGGTTGATCAACGCCGGCATTTCCGGCGCGCGACTTTTCAAGGATGGCATGGGCGAAAGCGCTTTGGCGCGCCTCGACACCGAAGTGTTCGGGCAACCAGGCGTTACCACGATGGTCATAATGCTCGGCATCAATGATATCGGTTGGTCCGCCATGGGCCTCGACCCTTGGACGCCGATACCGACCAGCGCGCAGATCATACAGATGTACCAAATGATCATCGATCGCGCTCACTTGCAGGGCATCCGCATTCTCGGCGCGACGTTGACGCCTTTCAAAGACTCGTTCAAAGGCATCATTCTTGAAGGCTACTACAGCGAGGACAAGAACCAGGTGCGCAAGGAGGTCAACGAGTGGATCCGTACCGGCGGTGCGTTTGATGGCGTGATCGACTTCGACGCCGCGGTGCGCGATCCGGGTCGCCCCGATCACATTCACGACGACTATAATTGCGGCGACAACTTGCACCCCAACGATGCCGGCTACAAAGCCATGGCAGACGCGATCGACCTCAATCTTCTGATCGGCAATTAGGCTTGACGATACCTGCGACCGGCCAGCCCTCGCTGGCTGGTCGCGAAATTCTCTTATTGCACGATACCGCCATCGGTCATGTTCGAGCGGCTTGCGACATAGTCATAAAGATCGGTCGCCCTATCCTCGGTAGTGTCGCAAGATTCCAATCGGCGCGGCGCTCGATCGGATAGCCAACGAATGATGGATTACCAAGGTTTTTGGACCAGCTTTCTTGTCTTGTTCGTTTTCCTGCCCGTTCTGCTCGGCGGCGGACTCGGCGCGGCTTGGGCGTGGCGGCGCGGTAAGCGCGGCGGACAAGTCGTGATATCCGCAATACTCGCCGGCGGCGGGCTCACACTCTGTGTCTTTGCCGGCGCACTCTTATTTTTCGGCGCCTAGTCCGACCGTCGACCAAAAAAAGCCGGCGCGACATCCAATGCCGCGCCGGGATTCAATCTTGTTGTGCTGCTACTCGACCGGCGTGAAATCGGCGGCTTGGTCTTGGATCAGCAGGAAGATGCAATCCTCCGGGCCGACGCACATGTCGCCGTGATAGCCGCCGCCGGGTTGGAACACGTAGGAACCCTGCGGTAAGTCTTGCGAGTCCCGGTCACCATCCAGGAACGAATGCCGCCAGGTACCAGCAACGTTAACGCCGTGATAATCGCCGGTGTGCCAATGCACGGGCGCCTCGAAGCCGGCTGGCAGTTTGATCAGGCGGCCGTGCGCCCCGGTCGCTGGGTCGCCCCACAAGACCGCTACCTGAAGCGGACCATCGCCAAGCGGCTGCCAGTCATAGGCATCCGACTTGGTCATTTTTCCGCCGGTTACATGACCGCCGGCCATGCCTAGGCCCACGCCAAGTCCGAGCGCGGCGACAACAGAAGCACCAAACATCAACGCAAGCTTTTTGTTCATGGTCTTCCTCCATTCATTCTCACTTCGCCCGCGCATTCTTGGATACTGAGAACCGAGTCGTTTACTCCACTAAGCCGGGCGTCGTTTCGCGCCACGAAGAAAGCGTAAACGTTTGCCAGCAACGGACGCAAGGTCGCGCCGGTCGATGCCCCGAACCTATGTAGGGCTAAGTCAGAACGTCAAAACGAAATCGACGCCGCGTCGATTGACCGAACAACATCGCCGTGTCCCGGTTCCCGAAACGTTTAATCCAAGTCAAGCCCGCCGCGCCGCTTTATTGGCAAACTGATTTTTGCGCGGCGCAACGCGCTGGTGAGGGACATTTGCTTGAGGACGGTCATGGTTGAAAAATCACATACGGCAGCAGGCGAACGGGCCGGATGGTGGCCCAGCCTTTACGAACCGCTTCGCGGCCTGGGTCAACGCGTCGCGGATTTCTTCGCACCCAGCGCGGAAGCCGCGGTGACAGATGCGTTTTATGAGATCAGTCTCGAACTGCCGGGCGTGACCGCGAAGGACATCGACGTTTCGGTGCACGATGGGTCACTGACCATCAAAGGCGAGAAACGCGCACAGCGACAGGAGCAAGGCCGGACCTACTTCTTTTCTGAACGCGAATACGGCGCCTTCCAACGGTCCTTCCGGCTTCCCGCTGACGTCGATCCGAAAAGTATCTCGGCTGATTTCAACGACGGCGTTCTAACGGTCAAAATCCCCAAGGTCGGGCCACCGCCCAACAAAGCGCACAAGATCGCCGTACGAAGCGGATAATGCGACAGCGATTGCAGGCGGAGCCAACGATCCGCGCGGATCTGTGCGCGATAGCGTTGGCCGCAGCGCTGATCATTGGCGCACCGGTCGATGTATTCGCGCAAGATGGGTCGGACGGGCGCGCGCTTGGTGACATGTGGCAACGGCCCACGTCGGAACCGGCATGGACCGGCGAAGATGCCGCGGCGGCCTACGCGCTTCGCAGCAAACGGCATAAAGCGTTTATGCAGGGCGGCGTCCCGCCGGAATATCGCAACGCGCGCAGTCCGTACCCGGCCGCCGATCGTTTGGTCGGCGAAGGCGGCGCGCTTTACGCCGAACATTGCGCCGGCTGCCATGGCCCGGAGGGGTTCGGCGATGGCGTCGCCGCGATGGACTTGCGTCCCACCCCCACATTCCTGGCCTTCATGATCGAGAGCCCAGATTTGGTGGACGAATATCTCATGTGGACGATCGCCGAAGGCGGTGCACAGTTCGACACGGAAATGCCCGCCTACAAAGACGCCCTCGACACACGCGACATATGGAAAATCGTCGTCTATATGCGCGCAGGATTCCCGCCGGCAAACGACGACGCGGTTGAATAGCGCGCGTCGCCGGCGCCGCGATTGACTCGGCGCCGGCTCAACAAGGCGTTAAAAGAACAGCCGGATGCCCGCCACGAACGTGAGCGCGTCCACGTCTTCGCCATGGTCGCGCGCGATGTCCGCGGTATCGAACAGATCGCGCTCATACGCCACCCCGATATAGGGCGCGAATTCCCGAAAGAACTCGTAGCGCAAGCGTAGCCCAAACTCGGCGCTGGTGGGTCCAGCGGCGATATCAAGCTCGTCCACGTCCTGAAACGAAACATTGACCTCAACAAGTGGTTGTAACACTAAGCGTTGCGTGATCAGCAGCTCGTACTCCGCTTCGACGCGCGCGGAGAAATCGCCCTTCTCGCTCAGAAACAACGCGGTGTCGACTTCGAACCACTGCGGCGCCAAACCCTGCAGACCAACCACCGCATAAGCGCGCGACGTATGAGGTTCGAAATCGTACCGAATCCCGGCCTGAGCATCGAAGAAGTCGGAGATCAAGCGACTGTACAGAAGTTGGACCTCCGCCACTTCGACCCCTTCGCCGAATTCGGTTTCGACTTCCGTCTTGAGAAACGCCTTGTGGAAATCGGTGCCGACCCAGCCCTGCGCTTCGGCGACATAGCCGTTATGCTCGCCGACACGTATCTCGTTCTGGTCCATCTGGAAGAACGTGAAAAGCGCATCATCGCCGCCCGCCGCGAAGACCGGTTGCGCGCCGACGACGGCGGCAATGAGCGCCACTGCCGGCCGGCTAATTCGTGGCTCAATGCGCATGACCGTCACCCTGATCCAGCGATGCGGTTTCCGGATCGCGCACCACATGAACCTCGCGGAACATGCCGGTCGCCATGTGGTACATCAGGTGACAGTGAAATGCCCACTTGCCCTCGGCATCCGCTTCAATGTCGGCATACACCGTCGTGCCCGGCGCGATGCTCACGGTGTGCTTGGCCGGATTCCACTTTCCCGCGCCGACATCCAGGATGGTCCACATGCCATGCAGATGCATGGGATGGGTCATCATGGTCTCGTTGACGAACTTGAAGCGCACGCGTTCGCCCAAATGCAGGCGGATCGGCTCCGCCTCGGAATACTTCAGGTCGTTCATCGACCAGAAATAGCGCTCCATGTTGCCGGTCAGCCGGATCTCGATTTCGCGGTCGGCCGGCCGCCACGGATAGAGAGGCTTTTGTGCCTTGAGATCACTGTAGGAAAGAAACCGACCGCCATTGGCCGCGGTTGGGGCAAGGCCACTGCCCGGTGCATAGAACGGATCGCCGCCGCCATCACCGTGCCCCATCATGGAATGGTCCATGCCGCCCATGTCACCATGGTTCATGGGCCCGTGATCCATCGCGCCATGGTCCATCGCCATCTCGCCGTGATCCATGTCGCCGTGGGCATGCCCCATATCGGCCATGGTGAGGATCGGCGGTTCCCGCATGTCCGGAACTTCGGCCGTCATATCTTCGCGCGGCGCGAGCGTGCCGCGCCCAAAACCGGTCCGCGCCATGGATTCCGCGAACAAGGTATAGGCCCGGTCTTCCTTCAGGCGCACGATCACGTCGTAGGTTTCGGCGACTGCAATGCGGAATTCGTCCACCTTGACCGGTTGCACATTGTTACCGTCCGCTTGGACCACCGTCATCTCCAAGCCCGGAATTCGGATGTCGAAAAACGTCATCGCCGCGGCGTTGATGAAGCGCAGCCGAATGCGCTCGCCGGGCTCGAACAACGCCGTCCAGTTCTGCGCCGGGTTCCTTCCGTTGACCAAGAATGTGTAACCGCTGACATCCGCGATGTCGGTCGGCGTCATGCGCATCTCGCCCCAATCGAGCCGATCGGACAGTGCCGCGCCGAAGCCCATTTCCGCGACATCGTCGAAAAAGGTCATCAACGTGCGCTGCTGGTAATTGTAGTAGTCGGATTGCTTCTTCAGATTGGCAAGGATGTCGTCCGCCGGACTGTCGTGCCAATCCGATAGCACGACGACGTATTCCCGGTCGTAACGGAATGGTTCCCGGCCCACCGGATCGATGATGATCGCACCATACAAGCCTTCTTGTTCCTGCAGCCCGGAATGGCTGTGGTACCAATAAGTCCCACTTTGCTGCGCCGGAAAGCGGTAAGTGTGCGTGGTGCCGGGCTTGATGCCATCGAAGGTCAATCCGGGCACGCCGTCCTGCTCGAACGGCAGAATCAAGCCGTGCCAGTGGATCGAGCTATCGACATCGAGCGTGTTGGTTATGTTGATGACCAGGTCTTCGCCTTCCTGAAAGCGAAGGGTCGGCGCCGGTATCGACCCGTTGATCGCCAAGGCCGGACGCTCCGTGCCCGACGCATCAAGCGTGGTCTCACCGATGCTGAGGTTGTATGTCTCCGCCGCAACGGCGAACGGAAAGGACAGCGCGGCGACCGCGATCGCGGCGGCGGCGCTGCGCGCAAAGCGCGCCAAGGAGACCATGATGCGCCCCTACGGCGTAACCGTGATGTCGCCCATCATGCCGGACTCATAGTGTCCCGGAATGTTGCAGGCGAATTCCAGCGGCCTGGCTTCGGTGAACTTCCAAATCACCTCGGCGCTTTCGCCCGGGGCCAGCAAGGCGCTGTTCGGGTCGTCGTGGCTCATCACGTGGCCGCCGCCCATATCCTTGTCCATCATGTCGTGGTTGATACGATCAATCTCGATCACCCCGTGATCGACCATCATGGCCATCTCTTCCTGATGCGCCGTGTGCATGGCCGCCGTACCGATATTGAACTCATGAACCACGCTGCCGTGGTTGGTGATGACAAATAGGATTGTCTCACCCGCCTTGGCATCGATGGTTTCCGGCTCGTAGTAGTTGTCGTGCATGGCGATTTCGATGCTGCGGGTCGCCTCGTCGGCATGACCCGGCACGCCCGCCATACGCATATCACCACCGTGATGGTGACCGTCATCGTCGCCGGCGGCGGTAACAGCGCCCGCGCCAAGGCCGATACTAGCGATGAGCGCCAGCGTGGCCGCGGAATATTGAAGTGTCGAAAACATTTTTCTGTGTTCCTCAAAACTCGAGTGTCGCGCAGGACTGCGCGCTTGATCCGCCGGCATGCCAGCGGATTAGCTTTGTCTGAACGCTCATCAGCCGCAGCGCAGTACGCACCGGCCCGATGGTCAGGACACGCGAATAGGAGGTTTCAGAGGGGGAATGATGGCTCGGCTGTGCACAGCCACAGGCCGCGAAGACCGAGCGGATATTACGAAATGGCGCACCGATACCGGCAAGATTTCCGGCGCGGTCGCCGAACAGCAGGTCATGATGCAACAACTGCCCATAAGACCGTTCGGACAACCGCCATCGTGGTGACCGGTATGGTCATGGGCATGCTGGCGCCTCGCATCCGGTGCTTCGCGCGAAACAGGATGGCCTATGTCAGCCGAGTCGGGCGTCGCAGCAGCTTGGGATGCTGGCTCGTGTGTGTGTGCGTGGTGCGTCGACATGGCGGCCACCGGCTCCGCGGTCGCGCCCATAAGCACAACCAGGCCAAAAAGCGCAATGGCGCCCCAAATTTGGTCGCGTCGCCTCATCACCCCGTTCGGTCTCATCAATCAGCAGATGGCCTAGCCTAATCTAGCGCCCCTGCCGTCGCAATGTTCGGCCAATGAGACGCCAATCGGCAAGCGACGCAAATGTGCTAGTCGCATTCCGGGTACCTGGTCGAGGGCTTGCATGCTATAGCGCTCGGCGATGGCAACCGCGACGTGCGTTGGCGGCGCATCGGCAAAAATGAACGTAAACAGCGCCATTAATTTCGACGATCTGCGGCTGATGGCCAAGCGCTATCTGCCGAAAATCGCGTTTGACTACATCGAAGGCGGCGTGGACGACGAATGCGGGCTCGATACCAATCAAGCCGCGTTTCGCCGACGTTCCCTGATCCCGCGTTACATGGTCGATGTGTCGCAACCGAGCCAGACGACGCGCTTGTTCGGCCGCGACTACGCCGCCCCCTACGGCATTGCGCCCACCGGATTGGCCGGCCTGTTCCGTCCCGGCGCTGATTTGATGCTGGCGGACGCGGCGCGCGACGCGAATATCCCCTTCATCCTCTCCGGAGCTGGAACCGCCACAATCGAAGAAATCGCCAAGGCCGCGCCCGATCATAGTTGGTACCAGCTCTATGCCGCGCGCGACCGGTCAATTTCCGAAGATATGATCCGTCGTGTCCGCGACGCCGGATTGTCCACCTTGGTGATTACGGTGGATGTCCCCGTCCATCCGAAGCGCGAACGCAACCAGCGCAACGGATTTGGCCGGCCGCTCAAGATTTCAGTGGGCACGCGGATCGACGCTGTCCGCCACCCGCGCTGGTTAGCGAGCTACTTAAGACACGGCATGCCGATGCTGTCCAATTGGACCGCCTACGCGCAAAACGGCGCGACGGCCGATCAAGTGGCGGACTTGGTCGCAGACCAAACGCCGAGCCCGCTAAGCTGGAAAGACATTGAAGGATTTCGCAGCTTGTGGCCAGGCAAGCTGGTGCTCAAGGGCGTCATGGACGCGGGCGATGCGCGGCGCGCCGCTGAATTGGGCGTCGATGGTCTTATGGTCTCAAACCACGGCGCGCGTCAGCTCGACCGCGCGCCCTCACCGCTTGATGTCTTGCCGGCAATCAAGACGGCGGTTGGCGATAAGATGACTATCATGCTCGATAGCGGTATTCGGCGCGGTACGGACGTCTTGATCGCGCTCTGCATGGGCGCGGAGTACGTATTCCTGGGCCGGCCGACTTTGTATGGCGTCACGGTCGGCGGCGGTGCCGGCGCAGCGCACGCCATCGGTATTTTGCGGCGTGAGGTCGACATGGTGATGGCCCAATGCGGTATCGCCTCGCTCGATCAGCTCGGCCCCGATCGCCTGTATCAAGACGACAATGACGATCGCCGCAACACGCGCGACATCTAATCTCTCATATTTGTGTGCTGGTAATCAGACAGTGACGGAATCGGCCTCCGCGACGCAGACCTGATTGCGGCCGTTCCGTTTCGCGCGATACAGCGCGGCGTCGGCGCGCGCCACCACGGCGTCCGCCGGCTCGCCCCCTCGGCTTTCGGTGACGCCGGGCGATGCGGTGACGCGGCCAAAATCCC
>JANQOH010000219.1 GCA_028289725.1 Alphaproteobacteria bacterium | reverse complement strand
AACCGCGCGCCGCCCTCGACATGGGCGAGGGCATAAAGCGCCTTGCCTTCGATGATGTCCGCCAGGAGCGCTTTTCTTTGTTTCGACGTTCCCGCGTGGGCAATCGCTTGGCCGGCCAGCAACACAGTGGCCAAGTAGGGTTCGAGCACTAGGCCGCGGCCAAACTGCTCCATCACAATCATTGTTTCGATCGGGCCACCGCCGAGACCGCCGTCCTCTTCGCTGAACGGCAGGCCGAGCAGGCCGAGGTCCGCGAACGTCGCCCAGTGATCGCGACTAAACCCTTCGTCTGAGGCCGCGAGCGCGCGCCGCTTGTCGAATTCGTACTCATTGCGCACGAACCGCGCGACGCTGTCTTCCAGCAAGCGCTGGTCATCGGAGAAACTTAGATCCAAGGTCCCCTCCCGAGGGCTCTTCTGATCGATATCAAAGGTGGTTCGCGGTCAGAGCCCGAGAACCATCTTGGCGATGATGCCTTTTTGAATTTCGTTCGACCCGCCATAGATCGATGCCTTGCGCCAATTGAAATATCGGGGCGCGATAGGTGCTGCGTACTCAGGACCGATCGGCTCCTCGTTCCATCCATCTTTGAGCGCATCGGGCACATAGGGATTGGCGTAGTAGCCGACCGCCTCGAGCGCCAATTCGGTGATCCGTTGCTGCACCTCCGTGCCGCGAATTTTGAGCAAATTCGCTTCCGGGCCCGGCGGCTTGCCCGCACTCTCGCGGCTCAGGGCGCGCAGCTCAGTGAACTCGACAGCCATGAGATCGATTTCGAGTTCGGATATCTTGTCGCGGAACCGTTTATCTTCTTTCAATGGCTTTCCGTTGGCCTGCTCGGCCGACGCGATCGCTTTCAGTCGTGCAATTTGTTTCTTTGACCGCCCGACATCGGCGATGCCCGCGCGTTCGTGACTGAGCAGAAACTTTGCGTAGGTCCAGCCTTTGTTTTCTTCGCCGATCAAGTTTTCGACCGGTACACGCACATCTTCGAGGAAGACGTCGTTGACCTCGTGACCACCGTCCATGGTGATGATCGGCCGGACCGTGACACCGGGCGTTTTCATATCGATCAGCAGGAAAGAGATACCCTCTTGCTGCTTGCCCTCGGTACTGGTGCGAACCAGGCAAAATATCCAGTCGGCCCAATGCGCGGTCGTCGTCCAGGTTTTTTGACCGTTCACGACATAATGGTTGCCGTCGCGCACGGCGCGGGTGCGCAGTGACGCCAGGTCGGATCCCGATCCAGGCTCGGAGTAGCCTTGGCACCACCAATCTTCATTCGACAGGATGCGCGGCAGATAGTGCGCCTTCTGCGCATCATTGCCGAAGGTGTAAATCACCGGGCCGACCATGCTAACGCCAAACGGCATGACGCGTGGCGCGGCCGCCGCAGCGCATTCCTCGTCGAAAATATAGCGTTGAATAGGGGTCCAGCCGGTGCCGCCATATTCAGTCGGCCATCCCGGTGCCACCCATCCTTTTTCGTACAGGATTTTGTGCCAGCGTTTGTAGTCATCGCGGCGCATTTCCATGCCGCCGTCGACACGTTCGCTGATTTCCTGAGGGAGGTTTTCAGCCAGGAACGACTTGACCTCGTCCCGGAACGCCAATTCGGCATCGGTGAATTCGATGTTCATGCCGGTTTGCCTGCTGTGATTATGCTGCGCGATGGTGCCAATCCGGCACGCATTATAGGAAGATTGCTGGAGGGCGAAAGCCAACCAAACTCAAGGCAGGTATCGACGAGGGTCTTAGTTGGTGTGGACCTGCTTGATGACGTAGCGCCCGTCCGCAATGCCATCGAACATATCGCCGGTATCGGGATGACGCACGGGCTCGCCGGTTTCGTCCGGGAGCAAGTTTTGCTCCGACACATAGGCGATGTAGCTCGTCTCCTCATTTTCGGCGAGCAGATGGTAAAAGGGCTGGTCCTTGCTCGGTCGCACATCTTCGGGGATGGAGTCGTACCATTCCTCGGTGTTCGCGAACTCTGGATCCACATCGAAAATGACGCCGCGAAAAGGATAGATCCGGTGGCGTACAATGTCGCCGATTTGAAATTTGGCTTGCCGTATTTCCATGATTTTTCGCGTCTAATTCTTTGATCTATGAGCCTCAGAGTATGAGATTCTCACATCGATAGCCAGCGGCTCCAACTAGCGCTGGCCCGGTTTTTGCCCAGGTATCCATTTACTGACCGGTTTTCCTTGGTGGAACTATGGTGACATGAATTTGTGAATAGATTAATGCAATGAGTTTTAGTATCAAACTATGTCTGATATATAACGTTACATGAATTTCAAGTATTAGAGCTG
>JANQOH010000213.1 GCA_028289725.1 Alphaproteobacteria bacterium | reverse complement strand
GTTGTCCCAAATCACGAGTTCGCCCGGCTGCCAGCGATGGGTGTAGACGTGCTCTTCGCCGGTCGCCCGGTCAAGCAAATCGTCGAGCATCGCGCGGCTTTCAGTTTCATTCCAACCGTCGATCGCCTTGGCGTGTGAGCCGACATAGTAGTTCTTCGCACCGCTGCGTGGATTGGCCCGCACCAGTTTCTGCCTGACCGGCGGCAATGACGCGGCGTGAGATGGCGTGACGGCGTCCGGCGAGACTTTGCTCCGCGAATACACATAGTCGTGGATCGTGATCAAGGGATCGATCGTCGCCTTGGTGGCATCAGACAAACGATCATAAGCGGCACGCGCACTGGCGTACTGGGTTTCGCCCCCCTCATCCGGCACCTCGTACACGCACATGATCGACACGTAGGTCGGCACTTTGCGGAATGACGAGTCCGAGTGCCACATATTGTTTCCGGTCAAAAACTTGGTTTTCTTGTGATCATTGCCAAGCTTACGGCCGTCCTCTTGGACGTTGCCGATGGTGCCGAAATAGTCGATCACGCCGTCCTGGCCGAGCTTGGTGTGGCTCTCTTCCGCCTCGCCAAGCTGGCGGGTAAACGCGAGCTGCCGGTCATCGTCGTAGGGCTGATCCGGGAAGCACAGGAACGAATGCGCGTCGATCGCCGCGTGTATCTCCTCGACCATCGCGTCGGACAGCGGCGCGTTCAGATCGACGCCCGTGATCCGCGCGCCGAATTCTCCATGCAGCGGTTCAATGTTCAAAGTCGCCATGGCTGTATCCTCGTGTCGACCGTTTGCCGCACGCCTATTGATCGCGATCTTACAGACTGAGAAGTTAGCCACCGCACGCCCATTGAGGTCAAGTTTGGAACGCCGGGTCGACACTTCGCAAATGGGTTGGGAATATTGTTTCACGCATTAAAAATGGCGCCATGAAAACAGCCGTCGCCATCAGCCACGTTGCTTTTGAAGGCCTTGACGGGTTTGCGCCCGCGCTTTCGGCGGCCGGGTATGACATTAGCCATGCCGACGCGACCCAAGCCTTGCCCGAAACCACCGCAACGGCCGACCTGCTCGTGGTTCTGGGCGGCCCGATCGGCGCCTATGAGCACGAGGCCTACCCGTTTCTGAAAGCCGAGTTGACCGTCATCGAGCAGCGCCTGGCCGAGAACCGACCGCTGATGGGCATCTGCCTCGGCGCGCAGCTCATTGCGTTAGCCGCCGGTGCCCGCGTCTATTCATCCGGCGTCAAGGAAATCGGGTTCGCACCCATTTCACTAACCGATGCCGGTGCGAAGTCTTGCCTAGCGCCCTTCGAAGGAGATTCGATCACACTGCACTGGCACGGCGACACCTTCGACCTACCAGACGGTGCGACGCATCTGGCCCAGACAGACCTCTGCGAGAACCAGGCGTTCGCCCTTGGCTCCAGCGTGATCGGTTTCCAGTTTCATCCCGAAGCGACGGGCCGCGATATCGAACGTTGGCTGGTCGGTCATACGGTGGAGCTCGCGGCGGCCGTCATCGATGTCAGAGCGATCCGCGCGGACGCGATGCGCCATCGGGCCGCGCTCGAACGCAAGGCAAATGCCGTTATGACCGGCTGGCTCGCGCAATTGGCGCTATAGCGCGCCCGCGTTGCCGTCCTCGGCTGCGGTGCGCCGCGCCATTTTTTCGATGAGCCGCGCCGCGATGCCGGGACGCGTATATGGACAAACGGCAATACAAATGCCGCACGCCATATGCTCGCCGAAATACGGGATGCACTTGTCGAAATCGACATACCATTTCGTCTTACCGCGCACGGTGTGCTTGTTCGGCGTAATGGCTGCGGGCGGGCACGCGTTGGTACACACCTGACAGTTCAGGCAAAAATCGTCCGCCCCGAACGCATCCGGCTTATCCATGTGCAAGGGCATATCGGTGGCGACGGCCGAAAGGCGGAAACCCGCGCCAAAAGTTCGATTGATCATCGAGCCATGCTTGCCGAGCTCGCCAAACCCCGCCGCGATCGCGGCAGGGATCATATTCAATGCGCCGCCCATGGGCCCCAAGAACGGCGTCGCTTCATAGCCGAGAGCCCGGATATGGTTAGTCAGCCGCGCCGCCACGCGCGCCGCGCGGTTATACTGATCATGCAAGTCGTAATAGGCCGACGGGTTGTCCGGACTGCCGGGTGCCTGCGCCAGCTTGTCATATTCGTGGGCGACGCCGATCATCACCAATGTCGGCTCGGCGATTTCGTATCCCGTATAGACATTCTCCGGCGTGACGGGCGTGACGCCGACCAGGTCCGCCTCGTCCGCAAGAACGAATTCCTTGATCGCCGGCGTCCAATGATCCGCGCCGCCGGGTTGGCGCTCGCTTGCCACGGCAACCAATTCGGGGCCGCGATCCACCGTCGGATTGCGGAATGACCGGTCCTCGATCGACGGTGGGCGAAATTGAGACACGATATATTGCTGCAGTCCGCCGTGGGTCTGCTTATCCGGCGGGTGCCAAAAGAATGGCGACGGCGCGCGCCATTCCTTCTCGCCGAGGCCGTTTACTTCATTGCCCGAGATTTTCGGAAACCGGTCGAGAATATCTTGTCGCGGTTGATAATCGTGTTTGTGAGCCGGACGCGTCATCCCCTTGTTCCTTCACCCATCCACGCGCCATCATGGTCGCATGGACCCAGCGAAGGTCAAGAGGGTGCTCGATCGGGCGCTGAACGCCCATAACGGTTGAATTTCAGAGATCGCGGCGCATTTACCGAATACATTTTGGAGAGACCGAGGACAGATTATGCGCCAAACCTGGCCTGAAATTCCTTTCGCCGCGTGGCAGGAGACCTGCACGACACTTCACATGTGGACGCAGATCGTCGGCAAGTACCGTCTCGCGCGCACACCATGGCAAAACCATTCGTGGCACGCGACGCTTTATGTGACGGCGCGCGGTCTCACCACGTCATTGGTGCCGGATGGGCCTGGCGGGGTGCAGGTAGATTTCGATTTCATCGACCACAAGCTGATCGTCACCGCCACCGATGGCACCTCCAAGACCCTGCCGCTGTCCCCCATGACCGTGGCGGATTTCCACGATCGCTTCCGGACGCAGCTCAATGCCATTGGTGCCAATGCATCCTTCCATGGCGCGCCGAACGAGGTGGCCGATCCGATCCCATTCGCCGAAGACGTCACGCACGCCGCCTACGACGCGGACGCCGTGAACCGCTTCTGGCAGGCACTGGTGCGCATCGACAACGTGTTCAAACACTTCCGGACCGGCTTTGTCGGCAAGGCGAGCCCGGTTCATTTGTTCTGGGGCAGCTTCGATCTGGCCGTCACGCGTTTCTCGGGTCGTGAGGCACCGCCACATCCCGGCGGCTTTCCCGCCATGCCGGACACCGTGACGCGCGAAGCTTATTCGCATGAAGTCAGTTCCGCCGGTTTTTGGCCAGGCGGCGGCCCCATTGACGACGCGGCATTCTATTCTTACGCCTATCCAACGCCCGACGGATTTGCACAGGCAAAAGTCGCGCCCACGGACGCGGCATTCGACGCGTCGCTCGGCGAGTACCTGTTGCCATACGAGGCGGTGCGCACCGCCGCTGACCCCGAACACACGCTGCTCGATTTTCTGCAAACGACCTATGAAGCGGCGGCGTCATGCGCCAATTGGGATCGCCCGGCCCTCGAATGTCCGTTTGGCAGCCCCGGTGTGCCGCGCGCGCTGGGTTGACCGGGCGAGACCTAGCCGTCCAGTCCGAGATGCTTGAAGGCGCGGGCGCGTTTGTTGAGCCACCATCCGAATTGCGGCTTCCATAAGCCGAAGTTCGGATCGACGTCGAGCGTCCGCGCCGCGTGCAGCGTCCAGTTCGGGTTGTTCAGAACCTCGCGGGCCAGCGCCACCAAATCGGCGCGGCCACCGCGAACGATTTCGTCGGCCAGCGTCGCTTCCCAAATGAAGCCGACGGTCATCGTCAAAACGTCCGCCGCCTTTTT
>JANQOH010000189.1 GCA_028289725.1 Alphaproteobacteria bacterium | reverse complement strand
GCCGACGCCGTCGCCAGACGAACCGACGGTGCGGCCGACGAAATTCGCCTGAGCACCCGATCCTCAGGCGACCGATTTGAGGGAGTAGACGATGTCAGGATTTTCGCGCGGTGTCAGCCATAAGAATCGCACGCCGTCCCAATCATTCGATACATACAAGACTGAAGAATCATACAAGACTGACATTCCGGATGGGCAGCAGCGCCAGGCTTCCAAGAACTCTCTCGGCGGGATCCACAAGAACGATCCCAATGCACCCTTCCCCTTCCTGCTGAAAATGGAGGCTCCGGACGACATCCGGAAAAAGTCCAGGTATTGGCTCTCGGATCGCCGCGATTACCGCATCACGGATACGGCGCACATGCTTCAAAACAGAAAAGCGCTCTCGAGGAAGGAAGCGAATTGGCTCCTCGCCTTCGGCAAGGGCAAGGGCAACAAAATGATGCACAAGATGCTGGGGGATCTGCTGACGGTGCCGAAGTACACTTGGAAGGAAGGCCAGCACGGCATACGCAAACGGGAGGATCGGAACAAGATCCGCATGCAGACCCTCAGGGTCTTTGTCACCGAAGCCATGAGAACGGCCGATAGCGATACCTCCAGCCACGACAAGCTGGTCGCTTTCAGGAGAGCCCACAAAGCCGCATCCGACGTTCGCCAGGGGCTGAGCCAAACGGTTCATGGCCAAAAGCTCAAGATCTACAAAAAGATCACGACGGACACCCTGCACGACCCGGCGCCCCTCATCGCAGCCTACAGAAGCGCATACCATAACGCGTTTCTGAACAGAGAGACCCTGCCTTGGCTGAGAGCCGGTTTTTACCGCCAATATATCAAGGACGCACCCGATGTCGCCGAGGCGGCGCAGGACCTGGTCGATCGTGGCCTCTTAGACGGGCCGGCCGCGGAGCGGCTGCATAAAGCATTCGGGAACACGCGCCAAGCCCAAGTTGTCAGCAATTTAATGGACCTTTCCTCCAACGAGACGTTGGATCATGCCGACCGCAAGAAGATCAGGTCGTTGGTGCTCTTGGCGTTTGCGTACGGGTCTCCTAAGAGCGCGTTGGACACCAAGAATTGGGCGCAAACGCACATCGGACGCGACGAGGTTCCTGGCATGACCGACGTAATATCCGATGCGGTCGCGCAGAACTTGAATACCGTTCCGGAAGATATGCCTGACGTGCGCCAGGCGGCCCATGGATGGCTTCTCGATCTACGCCGTCATGGAGATTGGGACGACGTCAAGGATATGTGGCTTGATTGCGCGAAAATGTTCGCGGACCGCGACAAGAAAGCGTCCGCGCCCCAAAATCAGCCCGTATCTGAGCTAACCTTTGAGGATCTAAACTTCTTCGATGACATATTGGATGAATTAAAGGACGAAGAGGAGCCCAAGAAAAGCAAGAAAGAAGATCCCGGTGTCGTGGTCATTGATGAGGATAGCGAAGATATCTACGATTATGATAGCGACGACGACGATGTCGCGAAGGCGATGCGGACCGCGACCGGCAATGTCGACAATGTAAACGAGAAGTTTGCACTGAAAGCGGACGACATCCCCAAAGACTACATCCCCAATGAGCCGCCGCGTCAGGGACCGGCGGATGACATCAAGAAAGACGTCAAAGACGACGTCAAGAAAGACGGAAATGAGAGCGCGAGCCTGCTCTCGTCGGCCGGTATCGACTCCGACAAGGGCAATGATGAATTGCCCCAGAACATGACGAAGCTCTTAAACTATTTCTCTTCGGATGGGGACAGCGATAACAATGACAAAAACGAATCCCTGAAAAGCCTGAGCGAGTGGGAAGACGGCTTACAGGGCTTACGGGAGAACGGGGCGGCCCAGGCGGAAGCCATTGTCAAGCAGGGCCGGAAGAACCTTCAGAAGGTCGAGTTAAATTTGGATAGCAATGACATCAAAGACCAAAAACTCGTAGGAGCTTTGGATATCCTTCGCGATTGGGGCGACTCTAACAAACAAACATGGCAGCCGAACGTCCCGCTCGGTGACGATTTGGGTATGCATCCAGACAATGAACTCAGCACTGCCGGTTATCGTCTGGCGGATCAAATGTCGCCCATTGGTTCTGGAATCGACATCATGCAACAGTTGTTTGTCGAGCGAAACAAGGACAATGTAAAGCAAGGCAAGAAAGAGGTGCCTATTAGTCTCCCGCCGGGTCTTATGGTGGAGTTGGGACAGGCCAGAATCTACGCGGCGGACATGAGAGAGAAGAT
Organism: Alphaproteobacteria bacterium; assembly: GCA_028289725.1. Lineage (GTDB taxonomy): Bacteria > Pseudomonadota > Alphaproteobacteria > UBA7887 > UBA7887 > JAKZSU01. Next base: position 5,588 of record JANQOH010000189.1, on the reverse strand, counting down.
GAAGTCCACAAAGGACTTGGTTGATAATATGGATATGCTCTCTGGCAATCAGAAACTCAAGGATTGCGTTAACGACGGTATTGAGAAACTCGATCGTCTCATCGATAACTGCGACATTGTGCTCAGCCGCGTAAAGCAAACTCAAACCCAGAATATTTCGCCGCAGAGCAATAACAACAATAACAACAACGATAACGCGGCGGACAACCAGGACAACGTCGATATTTCTGTCGACGACGATAAGATTGATCCCGTTACGGCGGAAGATCTGAGAAATATGGACGAGCCAAACTAGGGCTTGTTGAGTTTGCAGGATTCACGCGAGGTGTGAATCGTGCTTCGAACTTCCATTTAGGAAGGCGTTGACGGCTCGCACGGTTTTGACGGATGCCCGGCGGGCGAAAATGGCGCCGAGTGGCTTGGCCGCGACCTGAAGGACCGGCGCGGCGCGCCGGGGGATGGCGAGAGGGCCGCGCCCGAAACTGCAATGCCGACGCCGTCGCCAGACGAACCGACGGTGCGGCCGACGAAATTCGCCTGAGCACCCGATCCTCAGGCGACCGATTTGAGGGAGTAGACGATGAGTGGATTTTCGCGCGTTGGCCCCCAACATCGTCGCACGCGGTCTGAATCACTCAAGGCCGACATTCCGGATCAGCAGCGGCGCCGGACGTCCGCGAGCTCTCTCAGCGGGATCAACAACAATAACAATAACGGTCCGAATGCGGCCGACAAACCCTTCCCCTTCGTGCTGAAAATGGCGAGTGCGCCGGACGACATACGGAAAAAGGTCAGGCGTCGGCTCTCGGACCGCCGCGCATACCGCATCACGGATACGGCGCACATGCTTCAAAACAGAGGCGTGCTCTCGAGGAAGGAAGCGGATTGGCTCCTCAAGTTCGGCAAGAGCAACGAAGCGATGCACAAGATGCTGGGGGATCTGTTGAAGGTGCCGCGGTTCACTTGGAAGGACAACCAGCACGGCATACGCAATCGGGAGGATCGGAACAAGATCCGCATGCAGACCCTGAGAGCCTTTATCTCCGAAGCCATGAAAACGGCCGAGAGCGATACCAACGCCGACGAGTCGCGGGCCACTTTCAGGCAAGCCTACAGAGTCGCGGCCAACACTCGCAGGTCGCTGACCGAAACGGTTCTTGGCCAGAAGCTCGAGACCTACAAATTGATCACGACGCAAACCCTGCAAAACCCGGCGCAACTTCACGAAGCTTACAAACGCGCATTCCATATCGTGGTGCTGCAAAAACGGACCCTGCCAATTCTGAGAGAAGGCTATTTCGGCAACCTCATCAGTGATGCATACGATGTCGCCGAGGCGGCGCAGGACCTGGTCGATTATGACCTCTTAGACGAGTCGGCCGCGTTGCGGCTTCGGCACGCACTCGGGAGCGCGCAACATATCCAAGCCGTCAACCAATTGATGGACCTTACCTCCAACGAGACGTTGGAACCGGCCGACCGCAGGAAGATCAGGTCGTTGTTGCTCTTGGCGCTTGCATACGGGTATCTCAGTTACGCGTTGGACACCAAGACATGGGTGCAAAGGCCAATCGGACGCAACGAGATTCCTGGCATGACCGACGCTATATCTAATGCAGTCGCACGAAACTTGAATGCCGAGCCGGAAGACATGGCGAACTTGCGCCAGCCGGCCCATAAGTGGCTTCTCGATCTGCGCCGTTATTACAGCGATACGGGCGAGATCAGCGGAATGTGGCTTGCTTGCGCGAAACTGTTCGCGGACCGCGACCGGAACGCGCGCGTGCGACAAAACCAGCCCGGAACTGACATAACCTTGGATGAGCTAAATGCCTTCAATGGGATAATGAATGATACAAAGGAAGAAGAGCAGTTTAAGAAAGGCAAGCAAGAGAATGATAACTTGCGCGAGAAACCTTTGGATGATTTTGGCAACAACAAGGACAACGACGACGGGAGTTTGTTATCGGTGAGTGCGTCCGGCGATGATGACGATAGCGAAGCCATTTACAAAATGTCCGACGACAAAATCATCAACGACATCAAGACCGAGATCGGTAATGTCGACAGTAAAGACAATAAAAAATGAGAACTTAGCCGGAGTCCCGAAAGACGGCATCTCCGTTGACGATTTTGACAAAGGGCCTCAGCTTCCGGACCCGCAGAACGACGCCAAAACGAACGAGGACGACGATGGCGCCGCGTTGGTTCGGCAAGAAGAGCGATCCTGGTCGCGCCGGAGGCGATACCTGATCGAAAACGTTTTCGCCAAACTCGAGGAATTCAAAGCCATTTCCCTGCGGCGCGAAAAAACCAACCGAAACTTCGCAGCCATGATCAACCCATGCGCCGCGGTCATAAACCCAAAATGAATCTCGACAGACCTAGCCGGTTCACCGGACGACGGTCTGGTGTCCTTGGCATGGAGGTCTAGGTTCTTCATACTGATTATTGGGTGGGGCGCGACCAGACCGCTTAAACGGCGGGAGAACGACGTGTCCGTAAAAGACCACATGCATCAGCTCATGTCCGAGATCGGGCCGTTGCTTGAGCTTGGGGCGGTGATCGAGTCCGACGATGGCGACGGTTGGATCCTTGCGTTCGACGAGGACGACGGCGCCCTGATCGAGCTTGACGAAGACGAAGGGCGGATTTTCCTCTCCGCCGAAGCCGGCCGGCCCGACAACGAAGCCCGGCCGCAACTCTACGAGACGCTTCTTATCTACAACGCGCAGTGGTCCGCAAGCGGCGGTGTCCGCATGGCGCTTGATGAGCCGGGCGGCGCCGTCGTGCAAATGTTAGAGCTGCCGGCCGCCGAGTTGGACGCGGCCAGGCTGTCGCAAGTCTTCGCCGCCTTCCTCGAAGTCCTCTCGGGGTGGCGCGCAATCGTCTCCGGACGTCCCGGCGCCGCGCCCGGCTTGCCGGCACCCGCGTCCGGTGACGGCATCCCCGTCTGAGCGAGACGGGGCTCGGAACACCGTGGGGCTAACGCATGAACGACTTTAGAATAGGGGCACGAGGTACTTTCTCAGAGCTGTACGCTGCCGCAGAGCGGGCCCAAGGCGACGCGGGCGTCAGGGGCGGCAAAGTTCTCTTCGAGATGGGCAGCACGTTCGATTTCGCCAGTCTTGGTACCAAGAACAAATTATTGAGCTTTGGCGGAATTGGCCGCCTGTTCTCGGCGCGGATAGCCGACGCGATTCAGAAGGAGTACGGCGAAAAGGTCACTGAAGCGGTTTTTAAGAAGGTTCTGGGCCAGAAAACATCCGAGAGACCGATAGTTACGCTCGACAACCTGCGCGCCCTAAAGAACGAGCTGAGCTACCAGCTCAAAAAGTCAGAATACCGCGGCCGGGGACTGGCCCCGGTCAAGTTTTCGACCATCGCGCGCCAAGTGGCGGCCTTCAAGAAGGACAAGGGGGATATCAAGGACAATTTTAAGCGGACTAAGCATCTGAGATTTACCTCCGAGAAAAACATTTACTTTCACACGAAATGGAGCACCGGCTTCAAGGCCGTGTTCGGCCTTCAAGCGTCGCGGGTAGACAAACGCGCCGCCGCCGGCGGGGCGATCTGGAAGGCGATCGCCAACGAGCTTGGCCAAAAATCCGCCGATATCATCTTCACGAATGTTTTCGGGACCAAAGCGCTCCTGGAATCCGGCCACAAGCGCAATATCGCTGTTACCATCGCGCAGTTTGAGGCCATCGAGGCGCAGCTCGCGAAACTCGATGCTGTGAGCAAGATCATCCACGAACGCGTGCCTGCGCCCCACGATGTGATGACGGCGCTGTTCGGACCGCGGGGAAACAACGACAAAACGGGCAATACCAAGGCCGCGTTTCAGCGGCTGGAAAACGTCCTGCCGGACGATGCCGTTCAGGCCTTGCGCGATCGGTCACACGTGTTGTTGACGCAAATGAGCCACCCCGACCGGGTTAGGTCGATGCTCGACCGATCGGTTGGCAAGAATATTGCCAATCAGGTCTGGAACGAGGTTCTTGAGCCCGACCGCCCGCCCGATCAGAGACTCGAGGCTCAGGATATTCTCGACTTATGCGCCACGGCGCATGTCCGAGCTGCCTATTCTCTCGTGCCCGCGACCTCTTCTCTGGGCATACCGTCAAATTCAGACATACCGCCCGAACCGGACAATTCGCTAAAATCAGACATACCGCAGGAATCGGAGAAATCTTCTCTAAACGAATTGCCGAAATCGGACATACCGCTGGAACCGGACAATCCGTCAAAAACGGACATACCGCAAAAGCCGGACATGTCGTCGAGGCAGGCCCCAAGCCTTTGGCCAGGGGTTCGCATTGATGCGAGCACTGATGTCAATACTCAGAAGATCGTTCTGCGCCCTGGCGTCACAAAGCAAGATGCCCGAGCCTATGACGACCTGAAGCAGATTGAGGCGATTGTAACCGCCACTGAACAGAACCGCCTCGGAAGCGACCTACTCCGCAAAAGGGGCAAGAATGGCAGCATAAGACCGAACCAGGCGGCGATAGACATTTTCACCCTCCGGATCGGCGAGATTCACACCCTGTTCCGCAAACGCCTCAAAGAGAACGTTACGGCGAAGACGTACAACAATGAGCTTCGCCAGATGTTTCAAAAGAAAGTTTCTTCCAAGGCGCATCAGCGACCCGCCATGGCCCGCAACCGGGGCCGGGACCCCGCCGACCTGCTGCGGAACTGGGTCGCGTTGGCTGACGAACTGCAAGACTTGGATCGGAAAATCAAGACCGCCGAAAAGAGTCGTAAAAGATCAGCCGTATCGGCCCTAATCAGCAAGCGTAATGACCTCAAGATGAATGCCCTGTCGGCGATGCACGCTTATCAGACGCACCCCTGGACGGAGAGAATGGTCGAGGAATATGGCCACCTGGGCTTTCAAAGTGATCTTAACTACACAAGGTGGAACGATGCCGCGTTCGCAGAAATCCCACTGCGGAAAGACACCGTGGCGGCATTCGACGAAGCGGCCAATCTGGCGGAAAAACTGGTCGTACGGCTGGCCGACCTGCTGCCGCCGACGATCGAAAGCGGTCCTGGTTACAGTTACGAGCCCACTGGGTACAAGCCCCCCGAATATATGAGGCGGAAGAGCTGGATTGAGTAAGTGCCGCGGAGCGACCGGGAATGATCCGAGACGCTGCCGAGCCGGCCGCTAAGCGCGCGCTCGGCGGCGGCGAGACCGCGGTAGGAGTAGAGGTGCGACCGCGTGCTCTTTGTTGAAGAGGTTTGACAGCACAAAGGGAGGCGTATCTCATGAGAAGCTCACTAATGATTGCCGTCGCCGTGTTGTTGGCGGCCGTCGCGTCCACGGGTACACAGGCGCAGGTCGCACAGTGGAACCAGGTTGTCGCGGATAAGGAACTGGAACGCGCCTTTTATCGAGCCCTGCGCGAGGTCGGTATCGATTTCATTAACGAGATGGAGGCCGAGGGCACGCGCGCCGTGATTACATTCGTCGACGCACAGCTCGACTATCCGCTGCAGCTCACAACCGCTGACTTCCGGCATGTTCAGTTGAACGCCGCCCAGAACAAGGTCGCCTACCTGCTCCGCTACCAGGCCAA
>JANQOH010000181.1 GCA_028289725.1 Alphaproteobacteria bacterium | reverse complement strand
AAAATCGAGTTGGGCGCGCACGGCCCGCGCCGGCTTCACATCGTGATCGTAGGATCCGATGGCAAAGACGCCACGTGACGCGCCGCGCGCCGGTCGCGGGTCGCCCAAAGGTCTGTCCGAGGAAGATCTTGCCTTGTGGCGATATGTCACGCGCGCCGATGCCCGGCTTCCCGGCCGAGATTACGTTGAGCCGGACGATGTGCCCGATGATCGCTCGGTCGAGGCGCCGCGCGATATCACGCCGCCCGACCTCCCGCCACAGCCCCCGTTTGCCAGGCGTCAGGATCCGCCGCTAGAGGTTGGAACGGCGGCCGGTGTCGACAAACGCACCGCGCAACGCTTGCGGCGCGGACAGATTGCGATCGAAGGCCGGCTGGATCTGCACGGCCTCACGCAGGCGGAAGCGCATCGCGCACTCAATGGTTTTCTGGCCAACGCTCAAGGGGCTGGAAAACGCTGCGTCATCGTGATCACGGGCAAAGGCCGCAGCGATAGCAGCGAAGGCGGCGTATTGCGGCGCGCGGTGCCGCACTGGCTGGACCAGCCGCCCAACCGTGGCCGCATCATCGCCGTCCGACACGCACAGCCGCGCCATGGTGGCGCGGGCGCGCTCTACGTCTTGCTCAGAAAAGCGCGGTAGCGGCCGATCGGAGGGTCGAAAGGCCGCTACCAGTTTTTCTTGTTATTCGACCGTTACCGTCACACGGCGGTTTTTAGGCTCGAAAGCACCGTCGGCGGTCGGCACCAACAGATCGGTTTCACCAACGCCCGTGTCCGCCAGCTTGTTTTCGGCAAGCCCCAGATCCTGAAGCGCGGCGCGCACAGCCTTGGCGCGGCGTTCTGATAGGGCCTGGTTATAGTCCGCGCCGCCGCTCGCATCGGCATGGCCGACGAGTTTGAGGTTGCCTTCGCCGGCATTCCAATCGGTCGCGATTTCCTCGACCACACGGCTGCCGATGGGGTTCAACTTGTCGGAATCGAGATCGAAGAAAATGGTGTAGAACTTCGTCGGCTCCGCGACCGGTTCGGGCGCCGCCGCCACCGGCCTCATTGCCGCCTCGACATCGGACATAGCCAAGTCAAAGCCATTGCGGCACCGGGAAATATCATCAGGTTGGAAGTTCTCTTCCTGCTCCTGCATCCAGCAATCGAACATCACCTGCGCCCGGGCGGCCGGCGCCGGCACCTTGCTCGCCGCGCCATTGTCCAAGGCGGCAACCAAACGATTTCGGGCGTCGCTCAGGGCGGAAACTTGGTCTTCGGGCAATTGACGTGCCGCAAGTTCTTCCGGGCCCGGCGCGCTTCCCCCCGAAACCGCCAGTGCGCGATCGGCGAACACATCCGAATCCAGGTAATCCCCTTCATTGAATTCGCGCTGCGACAGATCGATATAGCCGTCGCGTAGGCCCGAATCGAAAGCGCCGTCGGGACTTGCCGCCAACCGCGCTTGGTCCAACTGGTAGCCGCCGCAACCGGTTACGGCAAACGCCCCCAGCAACGCGATCGCCGATGGCGACCGCAAAATGCCTAATCCTGTCATGGTTCCTTCCCGCGTTATGAAACAGCAGGCCGCCAGTGCCTCCCAGCCCAGCGACAGTCCTGGTTCTTTGGCGGGTACTTAAGCTCAGATGGGTATCATTACGCAAGCGGACCGAATTTGAGCCGACCGCAACGCTTGCGTGCGGTGGCTTACAGGATGAACTTGCTCAGATCAGCGTTGCGCACCAGGTCGCCGATATTGTCTTCAACGAACTCGGCGTCGACGGTCACCGTCGTGCCGGGCTTGTCGGTGGCGGTGAAGCTGATTTCCTCCAACAAGCGTTCCATCACCGTGTGAAGCCGGCGCGCGCCGATATTCTCGACGCCTTGGTTGACCTCCTCGGCCAGGCTGGCGATCGCGTCGATGCCTTCCTCGGTGAAGTCGAGCATCACGTCTTCGGTGCCCATCAGCGCGGTATATTGGCGAATCAGAGAGTTCTCCGGTTCGGTCAAAATTCTTCTCAGGTCGGCTTTCGACAAAGGTTTCAGCTCGACACGAATCGGCAAGCGGCCCTGGAGCTCGGGCAACAGGTCGGCCGGCTTGGCGAGATGGAAAGCGCCTGACGCGACGAACAGGATGTGATCGGTCCGGACCTGGCCGTATTTTGTCGCCACCACCGTGCCCTCGATCAACGGCAATAGGTCGCGCTGAACGCCCTCGCGGCTGACATCGGCGCCCATTTTCTCGGTGCGCGCGCAGATCTTGTCGATCTCGTCGAGAAAAACGATGCCGTTCTGCTCGACATTGGTGATCGCTTCGCGCACGACCTTTTCTTCGTCGAGGAGTTTGTCGCTCTCCTCTTCCATGAGAACTTCGTAGCTTTCCTCGACATTCATGCGACGCCGTTTGGTGCGTCCGCCCATCGCTTTGCCGAGAATCTCGTTGAGGTTGATCATGCCCATCTGCGCACCGGGCATGCCCGGAATATCGAAAGTCGGCATGCCTTGCATGCCGGCGTCCGCGACCTCCAGCTCGACTTCTTTTTCCGCGAGTTCGCCTTCGCGCAGCATTTTGCGGAATTTCTGGCGGGTATCGGGGCTGGAATTCTCGCCCACCAACGCGTCGAGCACGCGATCTTCGGCCGCTGCCTCGGCCCGCGCGCGCACCTCTGCGCGCAGCTTCTCGCGCGTCATGCTGATCGAGACTTCCAACAAATCGCGGACGATCGATTCGACATCGCGGCCGACATAGCCGACTTCGGTGAATTTCGTGGCTTCCACTTTGACGAACGGCGCTTCGGCCAAGCGGGCCAGCCGGCGCGCAATCTCGGTTTTGCCGACGCCGGTCGGGCCGATCATCAGAATGTTCTTGGGCAGAACCTCTTCGCGCAAACCATCGTCCAATTGCATGCGCCGCCAGCGGTTTCTGAGCGCGATCGCCACCGAACGCTTGGCATCGTCCTGGCCGATGATGAAGCGGTCGAGTTCGGAGACGATCTCGCGCGGGCTGAAATTGGTCATGTGGCGTCCTCGATCTTCTCCAAAATCAGGGATTCATTTGTGTAAATGCAGATTTCCGCGGCGATCGCCATGGCTTTGCGGGCTACGGCTTCGGCATCCAAATCCGGATTGTCGTTGAGGGCGCGCGCGGCAGCGAGCGCGAACGAGCCGCCGGAGCCGATGCCGATCAGACCGTCCTCCGGCTCCAAAACGTCGCCGGTTCCGGTCAAAACCAAAGAAACCCTGGCGTCCGCAACCGCCATCATCGCCTCGAGGCGCCGCAGATAACGGTCGGTCCGCCAATCCTTCGCGAGCTCGACGCAAGCGCGCATCAATTGGCCGGGATATTGTTCGAGCTTCGCTTCGAGCCGCTCAAAGAGGGTGAAAGCGTCCGCCGTTGCGCCCGCGAACCCGCCGAGAATGGTTCCGTCGCCCAAACGGCGCACTTTGCGCGCGTTCGACTTAATCACCGTCTGGCCCAAGGTCACCTGGCCGTCACCGGCGACCACGACCTGGCCGCCCTTGCGCACGGACAGAATGGTCGTGCCGTGCCAGGTCGCATCGTTTCCGCTTGTCATCAATTTCCGTGGCGTGGTGGATCGCTGTCGCGAGTGGAGCCCCTAATCTGGCGATATTCCGCCGCTGTTCAAGCCCGGCGTTGTCAGCGGCAGCGTCACGCCGCTTCCTGATACCACCGCTACCTGATAAAAGGGCCGCGCAATTTTGGGCGAGGACCGACATGCGCCAAGCCAGCGTGGAACGAACGACAAAGGAAACGACAATTTCGGCCACTGTCGGGCTGGACGGCACCGGTGCATACCAGGTGTCGACCGGGATCGGATTCCTTGATCATATGCTGGAGCAGCTTTCGCGTCACAGCTTGATCGATCTCACCGTGAAAGCCGAGGGCGATCTCCATATCGATTTCCACCATACGACGGAAGACACCGGCATCGTCATCGGCGAAGCCTTCGCGCAGGCGCTCGGCGACCGCCGCGGCATCACGCGATATGGCAGCGCCCTTGTGCCAATGGACGAGACACTGACACGCGTGGCGCTCGATTTGTCGAACCGGCCCTATCTGATTTGGCGGGTGGATTTCACCAAGCCCAAACTGGGTGAAATGGATACCGAGCTGTTCAAGGAATGGTTTCAGGCATTTGCGCAGGCGGCGGGCGCGACGGTGCATGTCGAGAATCTGTACGGCGAGAACAACCACCACATCGTCGAGTCTTGTTACAAGGGCCTGGCCCGCAGCCTGCGCGCGGCCGTGACCATCGATCCGCGTGCCGCCCAAGCTATGCCGTCGACGAAAGGCGTGTTGGGCTCAGGTCCGGTGGACGCCTGACGTGAGAATTTACACCTTTCATCAGAAACCAGGTGAAACGCCGCTGGAGGCCGTGATCGTGGTTCCGGAGCGGTTTTCGATTCCCGCGTTTCTGTTTGGTTTTCTTTGGGCGCTTTATCGTCGGCTCTGGTTGGTGGCGATTATAATCTTCGCCGCGCAGCTCGCGCTGCCCGCCATGGTCGAAGGCCTTGGGCTTCACCCGGCGCTTGGTTCGGTGGGCCTGATCGCGTTTGCAATTTACGTCGGCTGTAGCGCGAATGACTGGCGCCGCGAGAAACTGGAACGCAACGGCTACGCGGTTGTGGGAATCGCCGCCGGGCGAACGTTGGAAGAAGCGGAGCACCGCTTTTTTGACGGCGTACAAGCGCGTCGTGCTGAAACGCCGCCAAAACCGCCTGTCCTGCCGCGCGCTTTCGGGACGGCTTAGTCATGACCGTCGCGATTATCGATTACGGCTCGGGGAACCTCCGATCCGCCGCGAAGGCTTTTGAGCGCGCTGCCGAAGATAATGGTCTTCAGGAAACGGTTGTCGTGACTTCGGATGCCGACCAAGTCAGAGCGGCGGACCGCGTGGTTCTGCCCGGTGTCGGCGCGTTTGGCGACTGCCTCGCCGGACTGGAGGCGGTTGCCGGCATGCGGACGGCGCTCGAAGCTGTAGTCGTGGACGCCGGCCGACCGTTCCTCGGCATTTGTGTCGGCATGCAATTGATGGCCGATCGCGGTACGGAACACGGTACCCATGATGGCTTTGGTTGGATCTCCGGCGAAGTAAGCCCGATCAGGCCGGCGGATCCCACGCTCAAGATTCCACATATGGGTTGGAATGAGCTCGAAGTGCGGGGGAATCATCCCGTGTTGGATGGTTTAGATAACGGCGTGCATAGCTATTATGTGCATAGCTATCAATTTTACCTGCGGAACGCGGTCGATTGTCTTGCGACGACCGACTATGCCGGATCGATAACGGCTGTCGTTGGTCGCGACAATATGGTGGGCACACAGTTCCACCCGGAAAAGAGTCAGCGCGTTGGCCTGAAATTGATCGGCAACTTTTTGAAGTGGCGTCCCTGATGACCGAATTGTCAGTTGCGAAAGCGGAGCGATTTGGACCCGGCGAGCTTGTTGAGCTGTGCGCCGCGACCGCCGACGCCATTCGCGATGGGATCGGGTTTGGGTGGGTCCGAGCACCGACACGCCAGCGGCTAGAAGCGTATTGGCGCGGTGTTGTGTTGGTGCCAGAACGTGTTCTGTTCCTTGGCCGCGTGGACGGTTCCGTGGCCGGATCTGTGCAATTGGTCAAGCCGCCACCGGCATACGAGGCGGTGCATTTCACGACACACATCGATACGCATTTCGTCGCGCCGTGGGCGCGCGGACATGGCCTCGCCAAACAGCTATTGGAAGCCGCCGAAGCGGAGGCGCGGGATGGTGGCTACTCCGTGATGCGTTTGGATGTACGCGAGACGCAGGACCGCGCAATTACGCTTTATGAAAGTTGTGGTTACCGCCGGTGGGGCACGCTGGACAACTACCACAAAGTAAACGGTGAGATGATCGCTGGACATTTCTACGTCAAGGATTTGCTTTGAGTAGTACGCTAACTTTATATCCGGCGATCGATCTGAAGGACGGCGCATGTGTTCGCTTGGTACAAGGTGATATGGACCAGGCAACCGTGTTTTCGGATGACCCGGCTGGCCAAGCCCGCGCGTTTGAGAGGGCCGGCGCAACTTGGCTGCACGTCGTGGATCTCAATGGCGCGTTTGCGGGCAAGCCGGTAAATGCCGGCGCGGTGTCGGCCATTCTCGAAGCGACCGATCTCAAGGTGCAGCTTGGCGGCGGCATTCGCGAACTCGGGACGATCGAAGATTGGTTGAGCCGGGGCGTGTCACGCGTCGTCTTGGGAACGGTCGCACTCAAGAACCCGCCTTTGGTCGAACAGGCGTGCCGTGCGTTCCCTGGTCAAATCGCGGTCGGCATCGATGCGCGCGGCGGGCGCGTCGCAGTCGAAGGCTGGGCCGAAGTGT
>JANQOH010000114.1 GCA_028289725.1 Alphaproteobacteria bacterium | reverse complement strand
CCTTTGCCGGACAAGACGGATCGATTGGTTTCGAAGCCTACCGGCGCGGTAGTGCGTTTCTCGTGAGGGCCGCGGAATGAGCGATGTCAGCCGCGAGGTCCGCCTCGATTTTGGTCGCCGGGCGCGCATCGGCATCGAAGAGGCCGTCCTCTGTGAAAACAAGACCGTCGGCCAAGTTGCGCATATTTTGGATAAAGCGGCCGAAGCGGATCGGAGCATACTGCTCACGCGGTTTGCCGCCGATCAATTCGAGGCGCTGGACGAAACCCATCGCGCCGCGATCGATTATCACGCCTTGTCGCGCACGGGGTTTTTCGGCCTCGTGACGCCGCCGAGCGGACCGGCGCGGATTGCGATCGTCACAGCCGGCACATCCGACGCCCATGTGGCGCACGAAGCCGCGCGGACACTGGACTATGCGGGTGTGGCGAACGAGATGGTATTCGATGTTGGGGTCGCTGGCCTCTGGCGTTTGCTCGACCAAGTCGATCGGTTGGCATCCATGGACGCGGTCATCGCCGTCGCCGGCATGGACGCGGCTCTGGTGAGCGTTGTCGGGGGTCTGGTTCCCGGTTTGGTGATCGGCGTGCCGACCTCAACCGGTTATGGCGCCGCCAACGGCGGCGAGGCCGCGTTGCGTAGCGCCTTGGTCAGTTGCAGTCCCGGTGTCGTGGTCGTCAACATTGATAACGGCTACGGTGCGGCGTGCGCCGCCTTGCGCGTGGTCGGGTCGGAGCGCCCCGTCGAGCCGGAGCAAGCCGCACGAAGCCATGCGCGTTGAGCTGAGCTACGACCGGGGCACGATCGGAGTACCCGTATCCGACAATTGGCGGCCGACCATCATTCGTAAGCCCGCGATGCCGGTTCTTTCTGACGCCGGCTTGGCGACACGGCGCGCGCTGGACGAACCCGTGGGCGCGCCACCCTTGGCCGAAGCGGCGAAAGGCTGCGCCAGCGCTTGCATTCTGATTTGTGACATCACGCGGCCGGTGCCGAACGGGACCTTGCTGCCGGCCATCGTTCGAACTTTGCTCGACAGTGGTATGAGCATCGATGCAATCACCGTGCTGGTGGCCACGGGACTGCACCGTCCAAACGAAGGCGCCGAGTTGGCGGAATTGATCGGCGACGACTGGGTGTTGAAGACCGTGCCGGTGGTCAACCATTTCGCCCGCAATGATGATGATCATATCGAAGTTGGCACCACGAGCCGTGGCAACGTGATCAAGCTCGATCGGCGCTTCGTCGAAGCCGAATTACGTATCGCCACGGGTCTGGTTGAGCCGCACTTCATGGCCGGCTATTCGGGCGGCCGCAAGGTTATCGCACCGGGCATCGCGCACGCGGAAACCATCACGACGTTTCACAGCGCCCGCTATATGGAAGACCCGAACGCGGCCAACTGCGTGCTCGACGACAATCCGTTGCACGAAGATCAGCTCGAGATCGTGCGCATGATCGGTGGCGCGTTGGCGGTGAACACCGTGATCGACGAGGACCGGCGGATGTCGTTCGTCAATTACGGCGAAATCATCGAAAGCCATCTGCGCGCGGTTGAATTCACGCGGCCATTCTCAGAGGTGCCCGCTGCCGCGCGGTTCCCGACCGTCGTGACTTCGTCCGCCGGCTATCCGCTCGACAAAACCTATTATCAGACGGTCAAGGGCATGGTGGGGCCGCTCGACATTTTGGAACCGGGCGGCAATCTGATCATCGTCTCAGCCTGCTCCGAAGGCGTCGGCTCGCCGGAATATGTCGCGGCGCAAAAGCGTCTGCTTTCCATGGGCCCTGATCGGTTTTTGGCAAGCCTGCACGAAAAGCGGTATGCCGAAGTCGATGAATGGCAGACCGAGAAACAATTGGCACCGATGCGCGCCGGGAGCGTCTCGCTCTATTCGACAGGGCTCCAAGGCGACGATCGCGCGCTCACGGG
>JANQOH010000176.1 GCA_028289725.1 Alphaproteobacteria bacterium | reverse complement strand
TTGGCCCCTTTGGCGTCCTTCTTTTCGGCCGCATCATTGGCCGGAGCCGTCACGACGACACTGCCGCCGGCTTTCTCAACAGCCGCCAAGGCGCCTTTCGATGCGCCTGCCACTTCAAGCGTCAATTTGGCTTTCAGTTCGCCCTTCCCCAGCAAACGCACACCGTCCCTTAAATGGGTAATCACACCCGCAGCCTTCAAGACCTCGCCGGTAATCGTGGCTTTCGCGTCCAATTTCCCGGCATCGACCGCCTGTTGCAGCCGCCCGACATTCACCGCGGCATAGCGCTTGCGAAAAATGTTCGTGAACCCGCGTTTCGGCAGACGCCGGTGGACCGGCATCTGGCCGCCTTCGAAACCCTTGATGGAAACGCCGCTTCGCGATTTTTGACCTTTGACGCCGCGGCCGCCGGTCTTGCCCTTGCCGGACCCGATACCACGCCCGACGCGGACTCGCGTCCGACGGGCACCGGGGTTGTCACCAATTTCATTCAGCCTCATGACCGCCTATCTCCCACGCCGGCAAGATTTGCGCGACGACGTGTTTGGCACGCTATTTCGGGTCCTCGACCCGAACCAGGTGTTTCACTTTGTCGACCATGCCGCGGACCGCCGGCGTGTCTTCGAGTTCGCGGGTGCGGTGCATTTTGTTCAGCCCCAACCCGATCAGTGTCTGGCGCTGATCCTTGCGCCGGCCGATTGGGCTGCCGATCTGCGTGACGCGGATCGTACCGCCCGCTTTCTTTGCTGCCGCCATGGCTCTAACCCGCCGCCGCCGCCGCGTCGTCCTGATCGCGTCGGCCGCTCAATTCACTGACTTTCTTGCCGCGCTTTGCCGCAACGGCGCGCGGCGACTGAATGCGCTGCAACGCATCGAAAGTAGCGCGCACCATATTGTGCGGATTGGACGTGCCCACCGATTTGGTCACGACGTCTTGGACGCCGAGCGTCTCGAACACGGCGCGCATGGGTCCGCCGGCGATGATGCCGGTGCCTGGCGGCGCGGCGCGCAATACCACCCGACCGGCGCCGTAGTGGCCCTCGACATCGTGGTGCAATGTGCGTCCCTCGCGCAGCGGCACGCGGATCAATTCGCGCTTCGCTTGATCGGTGGCTTTGCGAATGGCTTCCGGCACCTCACGGGCCTTGCCGGTGCCAAATCCGACGCGTCCGCGTCCATCGCCGACTACGACGAGCGCGGCAAAACCGAACCGGCGACCACCTTTGACCACCTTGGCCACGCGATTGATGCCGACCAACTTGTCAAAAAGATCGCTGTCCCCGTCGTCTCGACGGTTGTCGCGCCGGTCACGCCTGCCGCCGCCGCGTCGGGATTCCTCTCTCGCCATGGTCCTATCCGATCAGAATTTCAGGCCGCCCTCACGCGCCGCTTCCGCGAGCGCACGAACACGACCGTGATACAAATAACCGCCGCGATCGAAGACAACTTCGCTCACGCCGGCCTCCTGTGCCCGTTTGGCAATTAATTCGCCCACTGCCTTCGCGGCATCGATGTTCGCGCCGGACTTGAGCGATCCACGCAGTTCCTTATCGAGCGTCGACGCCGCCGCGACTGTATTGCCTTCGTCATCGCGGATGACTTGGGCATAGATGTTTTGGCCCGAACGGAACACGCTCAACCGCGGCCGTCCGTTTGCACGCTTGCGAATATGGTAGCGGTTGCGCCGCGCGCGTCTTGCCGCCAAGTCTTTTCCTGTGGGCATAGCGCTTCCCTACTTCTTCTTGCCTTCTTTGCGGCGGACATATTCGTTCTCGTACCGAATGCCCTTGCCCTTGTATGGCTCAGGTTTGCGCAGCGAACGAATTTCGGCCGCAATTTGTCCCACGCGTTGTTTGTCCGCGCCTTTGATCGTGATGGCGGTCGGCCGCGGGCACTTGATCTCGATATCGTCGGGAATCGCCAGTTTGATATCGTGGCTGTAGCCGAGCTGCAAATTGAGAAACTTGCCTTCCACGGCCGCGCGATAACCCACGCCATTGATTTCCAAATTGCGCGTGAACCCTTCGGAAACGCCAATGACCATGTTGTTCACGACGGTCCGCGACATGCCCCACATGGCGCGTGAACGCGTGTCGTCGCCGCGCGGCTTGACCCAAACGTCATCACCGTCGCGCGAGACCTCAACTTCGTCGGCC
>JANQOH010000167.1 GCA_028289725.1 Alphaproteobacteria bacterium | reverse complement strand
ACCGAGCAGTCTCACGGTCGCTTGCCGCAACTGTTCACGTGCCCCCGCGTCATAGGCCTGATCGTTCGCGCGTGTCTCATCGGTTCCGTCGAAGAACTCTCCGCTTACGCCGTCATACGCGCGCGCTGTCATCAACGCGACCTCGGCGTCCGCACCTTCTTCCGGCTCACCCCACACCTCATTGAAGGTATCGCGAACCATTTTTGTGTTGAGTAATGAACCAGGATGCAACGCGTTCACCGTCACACCGGTGTCCGAAAGCTCACGCGCCAAATCAAAACTGAACATGACCATGGCGAGCTTGCTTTGCCGGTAGGCGCGCCGTCCGTCAAAACCGTCCTCAAGCATGAGATCATCGAACGCGAGAGGCTGCTGGCCGAGCGACGAGACATTGACGATACGCGACGGCGCCGAGGCGATTAGCAAAGGCAAAAGCCGGCGCGTCAACAGCACGGGCGCGAGATAGTTGACTTGGAACCGCAGCTCGTGTCCGTCATTGCTCAGGTCTCGGTACACATTGTGCATGCCGCCCGAGCCGATGCCGGCATTGTTGATCAAACCGTCAAGCCGGTCGTGATTTGAAGTGATTTGATCAGCCAAGCTCGTCACGTCTGCCAATTCGGCGAAATCAGCGACATAGCCACGTACCTGGTCGTGCCCGGCAATGTCTCGCGCCGCGCTCACCACATCATCGACCTTTCCGGGCGACCGACCGTGGAGCAAAAGCGTGGCTTTGGTCGCCGCCAGTTTAAGAGCGGTGATCCGCCCAATCCCGTCAGTGGCGCCGGTCAGCAAAATTGTGGTGTCCGTCATGTCCTGCATTGCTCGCCATTTTCCCAATAACAGCAGAATCCCGCCCAGACTTGCCCGATCCTATAGGTCCGATCGATTGTTCGCGGCGGCCGCCTGCGCTCTAATCCCTCAATCGGTGTAAAATCGGTACAAGACCGCCCTTCGGCGGGTTCGTAGCAGGAGACAAACAGATGACGAAAAGATTTTCCGTCCTGGTCGCGGGGGCGGCCCTGGTCGGCCTAGCGGCCACGGCCCTTGCCGGGCCCGAACGTATCAGTTTTCCGGCCGACTATAAATCGACCTTCACGCAATACCATGCGGGCGAACGCCTGAATGGCGAGCAATACGCCATCGCCTTCGCCAACGACATCGCGCTGCAAGGCGCACGCGACGGTGGCGCCATGCCCGTCGGCGCGCAAATCGTTATGGAAATCTATAAGCCGGCGCTGGACGCGAACGGCGAGCCGATGCGTGATGACAATGACAGCCTGATGCAAGGCGATCTTGCCGCGATCGGCGTGATGGAGGTCGGTGCCGGCTGGGGCGAGGCCTATCCGGAGGATATCCGGTCCGGTGATTGGGACTTTGGTTTATTCGATGCCGGTGGGGGCATCAAAAAGGACGACTCCACGGCGTGTCTCGAATGCCATGCGCCGTACGGCGATTCGGCCTACATGCACACCTACGAGCAACTCGTCGCCAAAGCGGGCGAGTAGCGTTTCGCCGGTGTCTTAGCCGGCTTACTTAAAGATTGATCTGACCGGCCACCCGATTTTTCTCGCGGTGGCCGGTTTGCGTCATACTGTTTCTCATGAATGGGCCCCTCGCCAACCCGGTTTTTCGGCGCTTGTTCGCCGCGCAAACGGTGGCTTTGGTCGGCACCGGTTTGTCGACCGTCGCGCTCGGATTGTTCGCGTATCAATTGGCCGGCCCAAACGCGGGTCAGGTCCTCGGCACCGCGCTCGCGCTCAAGATGATTGCCTATGTCGGCGTTGCGCCCTTGGTCGGCGCCATCGCGCATCGACTACCGCGCCGGCGCCTGTTGGTCGGCCTCGACCTGGCGCGCGCGCTGCTGATCGGACTGCTGCCGTGGGTGACCGAGATTTGGCACGTCTACGCGTTGATCTTCCTACTCAACGCTTGCTCCGCCGGTTTCACGCCAACATTCCAAGCGACCATCCCCGACATCTTGACCGACGAACGGAGCTACACGCGCGCGCTGTCGCTGTCCCGCCTCGCCTACGACTTGGAGAATTTGCTCAGCCCGACGCTTGCCGCACTCGCACTCTTGGCAATGAGCTACCACGGTCTTTTCACGCTCAATGCTCTCACATTTGTAGTGTCCGCGGCGCTCGTTCTTTCCGTCATCCTGCCAAAACCCGCCGCGCCGCACCGCGCGGCGACTTTGCGCGAGGAACTGACCTACGGCCTGCGTGTATTTCTCGCGACACCGAGGCTTCGCGCGTTGCTCGCGCTCTATGTCGCCGTTTCGCTCGCCGGCGCGATGATCATCGTCAACAGCGTGGTCATTGTGCGGGATCGTCTCGGCGGCAGCGAGTTTGACACGGCGCTCGCCTTTGTCGCCGCAGGTGTCGGATCGATCGTGGTCGCGCTGCTGTTGCCGCGCCTGCTCGACCGAACCCACGACCGGCCTTTTCTTTGGGCCGGCGGCGGTCTGATCACGCTGGGTCTGGGGCTCGGCATCGCCGACCCAAGCTTCATGGCTCTGCTAACGATTTGGTGTTTGCTCGGAGCGGGAACGTCACTCATTCAAACGCCGGCGGGTCGGCTCATCCGACGGTCATGTCATTCCGGCGATCGGCCGGCGGTCTTCGCCGCTCAATTCGCGCTCTCGCACGCCTGCTGGCTGGTTGCCTATCCGCTCGTCGGCTGGCTCGGATCGACGGCTGGTTTGCCGATAACCTTCTCAGCGTCGGCCGCTCTCGCCGGATTGGCGACAGGTCTTTCGATCGCTTTTTGGCGCGGCGCCCCGGCCGGCGCGCTCACACACGATCATCCGGCCCAAGATCACGAACACCCGCACCTTCACGATGAACACCACCAGCACATGCATGAGGGCTGGGAAGGCCCTGAGCCTCATGTCCACCCGCATTATCACGCACCGTTGTCACACGCCCATGACTTCGTCATCGACGATCACCACCCCCGCTGGCCGCGGCCGGCGCGCTTTTGAAGGGCGGTCTTATTCGTAGACGAACAATTCGATATCTTCCGCCGACAAGGCGTAGGCGACCTCGGCATATTCGGTGGTGGTCACAGAGGTGCTCATGCGGCCCGTGACAAAAACGGGTTCGAATAGGCCCTGTGGTTGATACGGCTCTTCGCTGGTCACCAGCACGATTTGATTGGCCGGCGGCGGCGGCACATGAATGCATGCGCCGACATAGGGCACCAGCAGGAACTGCGTGCTCCCCTCCGAGCCAAAGTCCAGCGGAATGAGATATCCCGGCATGCGAATGGTCTTGTCGTTAAATTCGGTGACGACTTGCGACTCGTCGATGGCGGTTTGCTTAGGGAGCGGGCCTGCACCCGGATCGTGTATGCCAAGCAAGGCGTTGAGGTCTACGGTGGGCTCCGAGCCTTCGGGCACCAAATCTCGCCATTGAATATCGATTGGCGGCTCGGCGGCGGTCGTCGGCAGGCACAAACCGACAACGGCCAGCGCCAGGACCCCATATCGCAGCAAGACTGTTTTCATTCTCATTCTCCCAATCAAGATCGAACGGTCATGCCGTCGGCAAGCGACATGCGGTAGGCCCGCAATGCCGGCAGGGCGCTAACCACCAATGCCGCGACCACGATCGCGCCGAGCAAGCGCCACTCTCGCGCGCTCGGCGGGGTAATTTCAAGATACAGCCCAAACTTCGCATCCACATAGGGCCGCGCGATCACAAGTGCGGCATAAAGCAGGGCGAGACCCAGCCCGACACCCATGCTCGCCAGCAATCCCGCCTCGATCATAAGAAGCCCAATAACTGTGCGCGGTCGCGCGCCGACCGACCGCAGGATGGCCATTTCTCGCCGCCGCTCATTGAGCGTAGACAGGATCATGGTGATCATTCCGAGCAGCGCGGTCACCACGACCATGGCCGAAACCGCGGTCAGAGCCGTCTCCGCCGTCCCGATCAAGTCCCACAATTCCTGCAGCGCGATGCCCGGCAGGATCGCCAACAAGGGCTCTTCGGGATATTCGTTGATCCAGCGTTGCAATTTGAACGTTGTGAGTTTGGATTTGACCCCGACCAGCGCTGCGGTGATGGCTTTGGGCGAAAGGTCCATGTCACGCACGGCCTCCGCCGACACGCTGGCGCTGGGGTCGCGCGCCCCGCTCTGCCAATCCACGTGGATGGCTTCGATGGCTTCCAGGCTCACGTGAACGGTCCGGTCAACGGGCGTACCGGTCTTGGCGAG
>JANQOH010000163.1 GCA_028289725.1 Alphaproteobacteria bacterium | reverse complement strand
TATTTGCTTCGTGCCAAACGGCGACTACGCCAGTGTCATCGAGAAGCTGCGCCCCGGCGCGCTGGAGCCCGGCGATATCGAACTCGCCGACGGCACGGTGATCGGCCGCCATGACGGCGTGATCAACTACACGATCGGCCAACGCCGCGGCCTCGGCATCGCGTGGCCGGACCCGCTTTACGTCATCAAGCTGGTGCCCGAGCGGCACGCCGTGATCGTCGGGCCCGAGGACGCGCTGCGCGGCACGCGACTCGTGGTGTCCGAAACCAATTGGCTCGACCGCGCGCGTTTCGAAGGCGAGGGGGCGCCCGTCACGGTCAAGCTCCGGTCCGCGCACGACGGCGCGCCCGCGCGCGTCCGCGCTCTGGACGATGACCGCGCCGAGGTGATTTTCGACGAACCGCAGCGCGCGATCACGCCGGGGCAGGCGGCGGTTTTCTATGACGGAACGCGGGTTCTCGGCGGCGGTTGGATCGACCGGCCCGAGGACCCACATTGAGCGTAGCGCATCGCTTGACAGCCCGGCCCCCCAGCCGGTAAGCCATGCGCCCTGTGGCGGAGTAGCTCAGTCGGTAGAGCAGTGGAATCATAATCCATGGGTCGGGGGTTCAAGTCCCTCCTCCGCTACCATCCATTCCCCAGTGTTTGCCTAGGAAAATCACCTCGTTGAACGTCATTAACGTGGTTGAAGATTTACTGTTGTGTGTCGAATGTGTGCCGGGAATGTGCGATCGCGGAGCCCGTATTGGCTATCGGGCCAATCGGAGGCTCGTTTCCTCCTGATAAAAGGCCCACTCGAATAACTCCAGCAGCCATAATCTGCTCTGGCTCATGAACCCATCCAGCAGAGTCCAGTAGTGTGAATCCATGAGTCCGCTGACGCTATGAGGGTCATAGCGGACTAACGATCCGAGCCAAAATAGAATGCTATAAATCACCATCATCTGAGGCATCGAAATGGGTAGTTGCGTTTGAACTGGCAGTTCATATCCGATATCGCCAGACTCGATGTAAGCACAAAATACATTCATGCCACGAACATCATTCTGGATTACCTCTGGGATGTCCTCTGAATGAGAGAACTTCACGGCTTCCTTGGATTCAAAAGTGCGTACGCTATGTACATCGGCCCGGACCTCCACATAGCTAGACCTTGGTGTCGCAACTGCGTCGGTCAAAGCGTTCGCCCAGAAGCGGTGAAGCTGAAGGTCCGATCGGTACACACTGAAACGAATCCAAGCCTCTTTCGCAGCCGCATCGTAAAGGATGTCCGGATCAACTAGGCTTACCAGGCGACTCCTGGTTCCAAATGCCATCTCGAACTCTGTGCCAACTTCGACGCAGTACGAAAACAGGTGTTTGATGCTGAACTTCGTTGGATTGGCTACGCGACATTTGTTGTGTGAAAACGATTCCCATAAAGCGTGCCAGACGCCACGCGTCGTAAGTGACACCTTCTCTGTCTCAAGATTGACCAAATAGTCTGAGCTAGGCCGCCAGCCGATCCCATGGCGATAGCACTCTGGGCGCTTGTGGAACCTTGGACTACGCAATTCGCACAGTGCCTTGGCCAGGTTCAAGTAAGAATAGTAATAAATTAGTGGAGCGGTGTTTGGCTTGGCTGACTTAGCGACTTCGTAAAACTCCGCAGCTTGCTGGATATAGACCTTCAGATTGCGTCTGACGGAGTCAATGTCGCCTTTCAGCCTGACCCCATGAACGTGGGCGGCGATTTGTTCGGCAACGCTACGGGAACACAGGTGGCGAATAGACGACCAGAGTATTGTCTCAGGATCGGCTATCGTAGTTACATCGTTGGTCGAGGGGTAAACATGGAAACCGGCTGACGTTCCGTTCCGAGGTTTTCTGAGAGCCATGGCAATGCTACCGGACGTTCTGAGCGCGCCCAATTATGCACATACCGAAGCCTCATGCCGCCAGTTGAGTCGACCAAAGTACAGCAACCCTCTCGAGTACCGCAGCGACCGTGTCAGCGTTCTTATCAGGTACGAGATACGCGTACTTCTGGGTCGTCGCCGGACAATAGGTGTTGACCCTTGACGAGGGGCACTCCGGCCCAGCCCCCCAACCGGTAAGCTATGCGCCCTGTGGCGGAGTAGAGCAAGGCAGTCATAAACACATGGGTCGGGGGTTCAAGTTCCCCCTTTACCATCTCTTTCAATTCTTTCTTGTAATCCCGGAGCCGCGCGCCGTGCCGCTTCGCCTCGGTTGGCGCACGCTTTTGCGCCCCATCCGCGCACGCGTCAGCGGAGGACGAAGGGGTTGCCGGGGGCTTCTTCGGAGATGTTGATCCAGATCGATTTGGTCGACAGATATTCGCGGATCGCTTCGATGCCGCTTTCGCGTCCGATGCCTGATCGCTTTACGCCGCCGAACGGCATCATGTAGCTGACCGCGCGGTAGGTGTTGACCCACACGGTTCCGGCCTTGAGCGCGCGGCTCATGCGGATCGCGCGGCCGATATTCTGGGTCCAGACGCCGGCCGCGAGCCCGAAGATCACGTCATTGCCGATTTCGATCGCTTCCGCTTCGTCTTCGAAGCCGATCACCGACAGGACCGGGCCGAAGACTTCTTCTTGTGCAATACGCATTTGGTTGGAGACATCGGTGAAGATCGTCGGCTCGACGAACTGGCCGCCGGTGATCTCCGGCCCCTCGGGCTTACCGCCGCCGATCAGGCAGCGCGCGCCTTCGGATTTCGCGATGTCGATATAGTCCATGACTTTGCCGAACTGCGGCGCGGTGGTGACCGGACCGATATTGGTCTCGGCCTTCATCGGGTCGCCGACGCGCGCGGTGCGGGCAATCTCCACCAGCTTTTCGGTGAACTCCTGCTTGATCGAGTTTTGCACGAGCAGGCGTGATCCCGCGACGCACGTCTGTCCTGTGGCCGCGAAGATGCCCGAGGCCGCACCGGCCGCCGCGGCGTCCAAATTGGCGTCGTCGAAAACGATGTTCGGCGATTTGCCGCCAAGCTCCAGAGACACCCGTTTGATGCCCTGGGCCGCCGCCGCGTAGATCGCCGCGCCGGTGCGGTCGGACCCAGTGAAGGTGATTTTGGCGACGTCCGGATGGTCGACCAGCGCGGCGCCGGCCTCCGCGCCAAAACCCGCGACCACGTTGAACACGCCATCGGGTATCCCGGCTTCCTTGGTGAGCGCGGCATATTCCAGGGTCGAGGCCGAAGTGAACTCGGACGGCTTGACCACCACCGAACAGCCGGCGGCGAGCGCCGGCGCGCACTTCCAGGCGATGAACAGCAGCGGCGAGTTCCACGCGGTGATCGCGCCGACCACGCCGACCGGTTCGTGATCGGTCATCGCGAGGTGATCGGGCTTGTCGAGGGGTACCACCGTGCCCTCGATTTTGTCGGCGAGGCCGGCGAAATAGTACCACCACTCCGGATGATAGCGGAGCTGGCCGAGCATTTCGGAGTAGAGTTTGCCATTGTCGCGCACTTCGATTTTGGCGAGCCGCTCGGCGTTTTCGACCACAAGATCCGCGAGCCTGCGCATCGCCTTGCCGCGCGCGGTCGGCGTGGTCGACACCCAGGGGCCGACGGTCATGGCGCGTTTCGCGGCGAAAACCGCGGCGTCGACGTCCTTGGCGCCGCTGCGCGGGATCTGCGCCCATACTTCGCCCTTATACGGGTCGTGGCTGTCGAACCACTCACCGCCAACCGGGTCGACATAATTCCCGTCGATGAAATTTTGATAGGTCTTCATTGTGCCGCTCTCCTCATCGCCTGCCGCGCCGATTGCAAGTAGCACAGGTCGCCGACACCCGCGAACCTAGATATCACCAGCCATGATACACTTTGCGCCACGGCGCTTCCCCGAGGGTGGACAGGACGTGGAAGGACTTGATGGACCGATTGCGAACGGCCGCCTTGGTTGGCTGTATCGTGACGATCAGGTTGAGAATCCAACTGGTGGCAGGGAGGTCTCATGACGCGTGAGGAATTGAAGCGGCATGTGCTCGCGTTTACGGACGCGTTCAATCAGGAAGATTTGGGCGGTGTCATGGCCTACATGGCGGATGACGCGGTCTATGATGAGTTCAATGGCCGTCGTGCCGAAGGTGCGGCGGCGATCCGCGAAGCGTTCGAACCGCAGTTCGCCGGCAAATTCGGCACCATGCGTTTTCGCGAGGAAGACCTGATCCTCGACGCGGAGGCGAAGTCCGCGATGATCTCCTGGACCTGCACGCTGGAATCGCCCGACCGCTTCGGCGGATGGCGCGGCCTTGATCTGTTGTTCTTCAATGACGCGGGCAAGGTCGTGCGGAAAGAAACCTACGCCAAGACCGAAAAACCAGCGATGCGGCGTCTCGAACGCTAGCGCACAAAGTTCAGGTCAGAGCGGACGGCCTCGTCGGCCGCGGCCCATTTGCCGGTCGCCATCAATGGCTCGATGCGGCGCAGCGCCGTCTTCCAAGCGGCGATGCCATCCGGCGCGTCCGCGGCGGTGCGCCAGATGTCGAGTTCGCGGACAGCTTGTTCGACGATCAAATCGCCCAAGCTATGGTCCTTCCCGGCGATGGCCATGGCGAGCAAGGGTTCGATGTTGGCCGGAAAGCGCCGTCCGTTTACGTCGGGACGCGGAACCGGCGGCGGTGCCGTGCCGCCGCCAATAGCCTCCAAATAGGCGACGAGATCGTCTTTATCGGACGAAGCGAGGCCGAGTCCGTATTGCCGATCGAAATGATCAACGACGTCGGCGAGCGTGTCATGGCGGCCATCATGGAAGTAAGGCGGGGACGCGACCACGTCGCGCAAGCTCGGCGCGTCAAATACGTCGCCCGATCCGATGTCGTGGACGGCCCCATCCGTGAAATTGGCGTCCGGCGGGTGGCATGTCGCGCAAGATAGGGCGGGGTTGTCGGAAAAAGGTTTGGCGAACAGGGTTTGGCCCCGAACCGCCGCGTCGCTTGCGGCGTCGGTCAACCGTCCCCGCGCGTCGAGCGCCGGGTTGTCGGGGAACGCCACTTCCTCTTGATACGCCACCAAGGCGTCGAGGATCAGGTCGGTCGGTGTCGGTCCGTTGAATTCACCCGTTACGGCGAACAAAGTGAAGGGGCGCAGCGTCTCGAAATTGCCGCGATGGCCGAACGGTTCGGTGTGCGCCGCGCCGCGCAGCGACGGGATGTTCTTCGGGTTGAACCGCCCGTCCTCGACCATGGTCAGCGCGCGGTTGGTGGTGTCGATATTGCCCGGCTTGTCAGATAGGCCGGTAAAGAAAATCGTCGAGGTGGTGCCGCCGTCCGGATGGCAGTCGTCGCAACTGAATTCGACGCCGAGGACTTCCTTCGATTTGAAGGCGAGCTCGCCGAGCGCGACCAACACCGCCCGATCGTCTTCGAGCGGACGGCCGAGCAAGGCGACCGGTTCGCCGCCCTGACCCGGCCCCGGCGAGACCAGCATATCCGCTGCCAAGTGGGCCGAGCCCAGACTTAGAGCCCCAAACGCGGCCATCGTGGCGGTGCAACGGATCGCCAGGGACGGCAGTGCGGATCGTTCAGGGACGGGTGGCTTTTTCATCGGCAAATACAAAAGGGCCATCCGCCCATCGTGCCTTAACGTCGATTAGGGAGCCGCTTGCCCCGGTGGCACGGGTTAGGTGCCGGTTGCGCGGTCATCGATCCCGAGGGTTTCAAGACCATCGTCACCGTGCAAGGGCCGCACATCCGCGGTCATCGGGCGGCCCTCGCGAACCAGCAATTGCTTGAGCGCTTGAATGACCGGAAATATCTCATGATTCCAATCGGCGCCCTGAAGATCGAATGCCTTTTGCTCCGCTTCCACGATGTCCCGGTCCTCCGCGAAGATGCCCTCGGTGAACCAAATGATGAATGGCCATAGGAGATGGATCAGGCCGGGCACGTTGGGTCGGCGGATCATCATCAGGCCATAGGTGTGATTGATCCGCTGCGCGCGGTCGACCGGCACATAGGCGTTCCAAAGATCCAGCGCCGGTTCGTCGCTGCCGGCGGTCCAAAACCGCAGCGTTTGATGGGGGTACTCGGTGCGAATGGTCATCAGGTCCTTGCGACGCTTGCCGGTGCGCGGCGGTCGTTTGCCGAGCATGAACTTCTCGCCCAATGGCTGTCGCCCGCCGATCCGCGAGAACGAATAGTCCGCCTCCACCCAATTGCCGCCCTCGCGCAACTCCAGAAAGATCGTTCGTATCCGCCCCATGAGGCGCCGGTGCAGAAACTGGTGGTTCATGTCCATCAGGTTTTCGTGCATGAACGAATAATGGCAGTCGACACGCCGGTCCAAATAACGCGTCTTGTATCGCGGGTCATCATGGTGGGGCAGGTCGGGAAACCCGGCGCCGGCCAACGCCGGATCGCCCGGAAAAACAAAGATCAGTCCATAGGCTTCGCGGCACGGATAGGACCGGACGCCGTTTGGCAATGACCGGTCTTTATCCAGATAGGGGATGTTGACGCAACGGCCCGTCGCATCATACGTCCAGCAATGATACCCGCATTGCACCGTGTCGCCTTTCACGACGCCAAGATGCAGCGGGACTTGGCGATGCGCGCAGCGGTCCTCGAGCGCGAAGAGCGCACCGGTTTCCGGTCGAACCAATACGATTGGCTCACCGGCAAATGTTACGCCATGCGCGCTACCGCGTTTGACGTCTTTGGACCGCGCCACCGGAAACCAGTGGTCGGGGTGTATCCCGGTTTTGCGCAAATCCCGACTGTCCACGCCGCGCGGCGAACGAGTCCGCGCCTCGTCTGGTTTCATTTTTGAGTGCCTCGATTGGTCGCGTTGAGGAGTGGGGCGGCGGCTTTGAGCCATATCTTATTATTGTATCACGAGACTCGGCACTTTTAGCCAACAGCCGCGACGAGCGCCGAATATCGAATTCGGTCGACCAAGCGTAGGACTGTGTCTCGTCAAAACCGACTTTCGTAGTCATACGCGCACGCGTTTACGAAGTCTGGCGAAATCCGCTTCCAAAGATTCCGCCCGGCCGCTTATGGCTTGATGCTTCGCTGTGCTTCCGAGCATGGCGCGAGGGAATATGCTAGTCTGGCGGCATGACCCGCGTGCTGATCGTGTTTGCGGTGGGTATTCTCAGCCTGCCGCCGGAAGGGCTTGAAGACATTGTCGGGCCGGCATCGGTGATCGACGGCGACACTGTTTTGGTCAACGAACAGACGATTCGTCTTTGGGGCATTGAAGCGCCGGACCTCGATCAATCCTGCCAAGACGCATCGGGCGCCGAGTGGCCGTGCGGCCTCTATGCCAAGCAGATTTTGGCGCGTCTGGTCGGCGCCTCGACGATCCACTGCAAACCGCAAGGGCTCACCGAGGATCGTATTTTGGTCGCCCTCTGCACCGTCGATGGACGCGATTTGGCTTGGGCGATGGTGGCGTTCGGTTTCGCCATCGATGTGCCGGACATCTCCGGCGGCGCCTATCGCGCGCCCCAGTCCCAGTCAGCGGCGGTGAGAGCCGGCATATGGTCCGGCACCATGGACGGCGCCGCGCGTTAGGCCGCGCTATTGCGAATTGGCTCAGGCGCGCAGATCGACGGCTCGGCGCTATCGGTTCAGCCTGAGATCCTCCAAGGCGAGGGCGCGGACAGCCCAAGTGCAAAAGCGGTGTTTCGCTTTATCGGTAGCAGGCCAAGAATTCCGCCGGCGCCGGTTGATGGCCTGCCAAAGCTCTCTGTCATGGACAAAACCCTTTTCCCGCGAGACTCCTTGGTCCTCGACGGATGGGTGGCCTATCTGGATTGGTCGCTGGCGTAGAAAAACTTTCTTTCAAACGATTGATTTGGATCAAGGCACCCTGGGGCGAAATCGTCAAGGATCGATCCCAAGAAACGGGTTTGAAACCGCAGTTTGGGTCGATCACCGAAAGGGAATGACGATGGATAAGGCCACGAATGTTTTAGCAGCTTTGATTGTCGCCGGCGGGTTGGGACTGATGGTCACCCAGGGCGCGCTCGCACAGCCGAAAGAGGGTTGTGAGGACGCGACGCCGGGCGAGACGGCAGTCGGCGCGCAGGCTTCGGAAGAAGTCGCCGAGTATGTCACGCCGCCGGGCTGCGATACCGGGCATTTGACCGACGAAACGGCAGTCGGTTGCGATGTGATGGCCGAAGGTGGGTCCAATTCGCCCGTCACCGGTCGCGAAGATTGCAACAATATGGAAGATCTGCCGACGCCGAGCACCGAAGGCTAAGGCTAACGACAGGCAAGGTCATGCGGGGCGGCGGTCAACGCCGCCCCGTTGCGCTATTTGGTGCCGAACATGCGGTCGCCCGCATCACCGATGCCGGGCACGATATAGCCGTGGTCGTTGAGCCGTTCGTCGACTCCGGCGGTGAAGATCGGCACGTCCGGATGCGCGTCATGAAACGTCGCGATACCTTCCGGTACCGTTAGTAAGCAAACAAATTTTAGATTGCGCGCGCCGCCGTCCTTGAGGCGATTGACCGCGGCGACAGCGGTATTACCGGTCGCGAGCATGGGGTCGACGACGATCACTTGGCGCGCCCCCAAATCGTCGGGCATTTTGTAATAATATTCCACGGCGTTCAGTGTCGTTGGGTCGCGATAAAGCCCGATATGGCCGACGCGCGCCAGCGGCACCAGGTCGAGCATGCCTTCCAAGATCCCGTTTCCGGCACGAAGGATGGAAACCAAACACAGTTTCTTGCCGGCCAGAACCGGCGCCTCGGTTGGCGCAACAGGGGTCTCGATATTTCTGGGCTCCGTGGCCAAATCCTTGGTCGCTTCATAGGCGAGCAAGGTACTAATCTCGTGAAGCAGTTGCCGGAACACGGCTGTTGGCGTGTCCTTTTCGCGCATCAAGGTCAGTTTGTGCTGCACCAGCGGGTGATCGACGACGGTCAAGTTCTGGGTCATGGCGTGCCTTGTAATGCAGTGATGGTGTCAGAATAGCGTGCCGTCGCTCACGATGCGCAAGGGCGGTTCGCCGCCTGGGCGCTTTTCGCGGGCTAATTGCCGTCCGGCGCGCCAAGTGCCGCCCTCCAACAATTTCACGAGCGGAAAGCGGTCGGCGCCGAGGTCAAGCTTGTCGCGCACGCGCATGGCCAGGCGATCGAGCAGTGCGACCGTGAGCGCGCGCCATGCGACGATGATTTCGTCGGTCGGTTCATGCGCCTTTTCAAGGTCGGCCGGGTTCTTGGCGCGCAACACGCCGCTATCAAGAAACAGGCCGCCATTGCGATATTCGGGAAGGCCAGTCAACGCGTCGAGGTCGGTGATGGTCAATCCCGCCATCTGCAGGGGTTCGATGAGCGAATAGGCGAGCCACTGCGACAATTTGTGAAACGGCACGAGACCTGTGGTTGCATCAGCGGTTTGGATCGCCGGATGGCGCCCGACATCGCCGAGCCCAATTCCCGCAATGTCCGTTCGCGCCGGCCAGATTGGGCCGAGACCTTCCAACACCGCGGCGAAAACGGTCGTCACCGGCAACCGGCTTTTTTCGGCACGGTCGACGAGCGTGTCGACCAGATTGCCGATGCGTGGATTTCGCAGTCCGAACAGATCGGGCGCCGCCGTCAGGGCATCGCCCAGGCGTCGGAGCAGTCCTGCCCGCGCTTCAATGCCCACGAGCGGATTATCGGGGCCGACTTGAAATGCCTTCGCAAGAAAATCGTCGGATATCGCGGATAGCGCGGCTGCATCGGCGCGATAGGCATCAATGGGGTAAGCCGAGAACGCGCCCGCGGTGAAACACCGAAAGCTCGCCACAGCCAAGCCTTCGGATCGCGCATAAGTTTGGCCAGTTTCCTCCTCTTTGTAATGCCAGTCCGGGCCGGCACCGGCATCCAACAAGACGCTCGGGACGACGAGATCGAACGCGACCCGCACTTTCTCATCTGTGGCCCGATCATCGATCTTCTGCAAGAGCGTGGCCCAACGATCGACGCCGCCAACGTCGAAATGCCGCCAACGGCTGTGAAAGGGGACGTCAAGCGATGGATAGGCGTCCCGAATGATATCGATGACATAATCGGCCGTGGCATCCAGCTGCGACAAATCCAGTGCGAAATGTTCCAGCGCGTCGGCCTCGGCGGCCGCGAAAATGACTTCGCAGCGGGCCCGAATCGTTTTCGGATCGCGCAGTGTCGCGATCGCCTGCGCGGTCTCGTCGTCGGTCACTCGTCGAGCCGCCGGCCTTTTGCCGTGCTCAGCTCATCGTCGTCGGGCACGTCGCCGTCGGTGTAATAGCCGGCATGTTTCTTGGCATCCATTTCGACCCAAGCGTCTTCCGGGATCAGTTCGTCCGGGATCGGCACGCGCTCTCCGATCGCGATGCCTTGCCGCGCGATTGCGTCGTGCTTCATGTCGCTCATCGAGACAAAGCGGTCGATCCGCGTGATGCCGAGCCAGTGCAGTACATCGGGCATCAGTTCCTGGAACCGCACGTCCTGCACGCCGGCGACGCATTCCGTGCGTTCAAAATAGGCTTCCGCGCGGTCGCCACCCTGTTGCCGCTTGCGCGCGTTGTAGACAAGGAACTTCGTCACCTCGCCGAGGGCGCGGCCTTCTTTTCTGTTATAGACGATCAGGCCCGCGCCGCCCTGCTGCGCGGTCTCGACGCACACCTCGATGCCGTGGGTGAGGTACGGGCGGCAGGTGCAAATGTCGGACCCAAACACATCCGAGCCATTGCATTCGTCGTGAACCCGGCAGGCCAGCTTGCGCGCCGGATCGGCGATCGCCGAAAAATCGCCGATGCAATAGACCGTCTGCCCGCCGATCGGCGGCAGGAACACGTGCAGGTCTGGCCGCGTGACGATTTCCGGAAACATGCCGCCGGTTTGTTCGAACAAGTGACGCCGCAGATCCGCCTCTTCGATGCCGCAGCGCTCGGCGATCCCGGGCAGATACCAGACCGGTTCGATCGCCGCCTTGGTGACCCGCACATCACCACTGTCTTGCAAAATGTCGCCGTCCGCCTTCAGCCGACCCGCCGCGATGGCGTCCTGCAATTCGGGTACCCGGATACGCGCCTTGGTCACCGCGATGGTCGGGCGGATATCCCAGCCGTCGGCG
>JANQOH010000143.1 GCA_028289725.1 Alphaproteobacteria bacterium | reverse complement strand
CAATGCCGGCCGTCTGCTGACCGGGCAACCCGCCATGGTGCCGTGCACGCCGGTCGGCTGCCTGATGCTGCTCAAGGATACGTTGGGCGATCTGTCCGGTGCCGACGCGCTGGTGATCGGCCGGTCGAACATTGTCGGCAAACCGATGGCGCTTTTGCTGCTCGGCGCCCACTGCACGGTGACCGTGGCGCATTCGCGGACCCGCGACCTCGCCGATGCGAGCCGCCGGGCGGATATTCTGGTCGCCGCGACCGGCCGGCCGGAAATGGTGCGTGGGGATTGGATCAAACCGGGCGCGACGGTCATTGATGTTGGCGTCAACCGCGTGCCGGCCGAGGGCGGCAAGCACCGTTTGGTTGGCGACGTGGCATTTGAAGAGGCCGTGAAAGTCGCTGGCGCGATCACGCCGGTGCCGGGCGGCATCGGCCCCATGACCATTGCTTGCTTGTTGCGGAACACGGTGCAGGCCGCTTGCGCGCAAGCGGATGTAGCGGTGCCAGAAGCCGCTTAGTACGCTAACGATATGGTGGCGCGTTATTCATCGCCGATCACGGGCCTGTCGGCGTGGCGGCGGTCGTCGAACGGCGGAATATAGGCGATGTGTAGGAGATTGGTCGCGCCGGGCGTGCCGAACGGAACACCGGCGATCATGACCACACGGCCGCCGGTCTCCGCATAGCCGCGGAAGCGGGCGGCGCGGCAGGCGCGCTCGACCATATCGTCAAAGTCACGCGCATCGTCACCGTGAATGCAACGCAGACCCCAGACCAGACCGAGCCGCCGCGCCATCGCCAAATTCGGCGTCAGCACCAATACCGGCATTTCCGGGCGTTCACGGGCGGCGCGCAGGGCCGTGGCGCCCGATTGGGTATAGGTCAGGATGGCACTCGCGCCGATGGTGTGCGCCACTTGGTGCGCGGCGGCGGAGAGCGCATCCGCCGCGGTCGGGCTCGGCGGGGTGCGCGCGGCGTCCAAGAATTCGCGGTGCAACGGATCCTGCTCCACCCGGTCGATGATCCGGTGCATGATATCGACGGTCTCCACCGGATAGGCGCCGACGGCGGTTTCAGCCGACAACATCACCGCGTCGCCGCCGTCATACACGGCGGTCGCCACGTCAGACGCTTCGGCGCGCGTCGGTTCCGGTGCGCGCACCATCGAATCCAACATCTGCGTCGCCACAACCACCGGCTTGCCGGCGCGCCGGCCCGCGCGGACGATTTGCTTTTGGATGCTCGGCACTTGTTCCGGCGCCAGTTCGACACCGAGATCGCCGCGCGCGACCATAATGCCGTCGGCGAGTTCCAAAATCTCATCGAAGCGCTCGACCGCCGCCGGCTTCTCGATCTTCGCCATGATGGCGACATTGGGGCCCGCGAGCTTGCGCGCTTCGGCAATGTCTTCCGGGCGCTGCACGAAACTGAGCGCCAGCCAATCAACGCCGAGATTGACGGCGAAGGCGAGATCGCGCCGGTCCTTGGCGGTCAGCGCGGCGAGCGGCAAGACCGCGCCCGGCAAATTCACGCCCTTATTGTCGGACAAAGTGCCGCCAATCATCACCTCGGTTTCGGCAAAATCCTTGCCGCATTTGGCGACCCTAAGGCGGATACGGCCGTCGTCGAGAAGCAAATCCATGCCCGGTTGAAGCGCGGCGAAGATCTCCGGATGCGGCAGCGCCACCCGCTCCGCGCTGCCTTTCGACTTCTTGAGATCAACGCGGAAGATGGCGCCTTGCGTGAGCTCGATCTTGCCGCCCTTGAACGCGCCGACACGCAACTTGGGACCCTGGAGGTCAGCCACCACCGTAACCGGGTGCAAGGCGTCCTTTTCGGTTTCGCGGATGATCCGATAGACCGCTTCCTTGCCAGCGTGATCGCCGTGGCTGAAATTGAGCCGAAACGCGTCCGCGCCGGCCTGATACAGCGCGGCGACCATATCGCGGTTCTCGGTCGCCGGCCCGAGGGTGGCGAGGATTTTGGCTTTGCGCGAGCGCCGGCGCATCAGCTGTCGCCGCTCGCGGTAATGAGCACGGCACGGAAATCATTGACGTTGGTCAATGTCGGTCCCGTGATCAATAGATCGTCCAGTGCTTCAAA
This sequence comes from Alphaproteobacteria bacterium, assembly GCA_028289725.1. Classification (GTDB taxonomy): domain Bacteria; phylum Pseudomonadota; class Alphaproteobacteria; order UBA7887; family UBA7887; genus JAKZSU01. The sequence continues at coordinate 602 of JANQOH010000143.1, read as the reverse complement.
AAAGCCATAGGCATCATTGTTGGCGAGATAAGCGCGGGCGTCGATACCCTTGTCGGCGGCGCGCGCCAAAGTATCGGGCGCGACGAACGCGCCGGCATTGTCCTCGCTGCCATCGATGCCGTCGGTATCGCACGCGATGGCATGAACGCCGGCCAAGCCATCGAGCGCGACGGTGAGGGCGAGCAGGAATTCGGCGTTGCGTCCGCCACGGCCTTTGCCGCGCACGGTGACCGTTGTTTCGCCGCCGGAGATGAGCGCGCAGGGCGCGGTCGCCGGCTGGCCCCGCATCGCGACTTGGCGGGCAATCGCGGCGTGAACCAACGCCACGTCGCGCGCTTCCCCTTCGATCGCATCGCTCAATATCAGTGGCGTATAACCGGCATCACTCGCAACGGCCGCGCCGGCTTCAAGCGCGCGTTGCGGCGTCGAGATCATGACCGCTTGGCTGTGCGCAAGGCGCGGGTCGCCCGGTTTCGGCGTTTCATCCGTCGCGTCGGCGAGATGTTTGGCGATCGCGGCGGGTGGCGTGATGCCGTATTTCGCGAGCACGGCGCGTGCATCCGCGAAGGTTGTGGGATCGGGCACCGTCGGGCCGGAGGCGA
>JANQOH010000126.1 GCA_028289725.1 Alphaproteobacteria bacterium | reverse complement strand
TGCCGAGCGTCTTCGTCGCACTGCGCATGCTCAGCGCCGATGTGACCGTCGCGTATGGCGCCCAACTGCTCATCGGTGTCATCGTCGCGACTTTGGTCGCGCGCGCCTATTTCGCGGAGCCGCGGAGCTGGGGGCTCGCGGCGGCGATGCTGACCGCCGGCGCGCTGCTCACCACGCCGCATCTCAACAATCATGACTTGGCGCTTCTGGCGGTGCCAATCGCTTTGCTGCTCACCGATGCGGCGCGCAAACCTTGGTCCGGATGGGAGCAAACCTTGCTCGGCTTTGCCTGGCTCGCGCCGCTCGTTATGGCGCCCATCGCGGAATTCAGCCATATCCAGGTTGGCTTGATCGCGCCCGCCGCGACTTTCCTCATCGCCGTACGGCGTTTGGCCGAATTGCGCACGCATCCCGCGCCCGCCCACGTGCCCGCATAGCAAACCGGTTATGCGGCTTGTGAGCTTGCCTCCGGGCGTCTCACGGGCCATAAGAATTCTCCACGACTTCGCGTCACACAAGCGGGCTGCAGGGACAGGGATGGCCGATTTCATACGATTTGCGCGGCTTCTAGGCGGCATCGCCGCGTGCGCTTTCATCGCGGCCGCGTTCGCGCCCGGCGGTCTGGCGGCGGAACCGCCCGCTGGTCCCGAACGGCTGGCGACCATGGAAGAGCGCGGACCCAACCTGCCGCCGGTCGGCCGGTCGATCTTTGATCACATGGTGGCGAAGCAGATCAACGGGGCGTGGGTCTATGACGTGCCGTTTCCCTTCGAGGCTCTGCTCGACCATCTGAAAGCGGAGCTGCGTGAAGGCTATCGAGGCCCGACGAAAGAAGTGCTGCACCCGATCGGCCGTTCGCTCCATCGCCACACCGCGTCGCCGCATTTCTTTCGGTATCCGCGCGCAGTGGTCGTGGTCGACGCGGAAATGGAGCCCGCGGAAGGCCAATCCGGCGCGATGTTGCGGGATCGTCTTTACCTCGGATATCAGCCGCTGAGCGAGTCTGTCGAAATTATTGCCTACAACGAGGCGGCCGGCCGTTTTGAGTATCAAGTGGTGACCGACTATCGCGAAGGCGGCACGCCCAAGATCACCTACGCTGATCGGGGCCTGTGTATCTCGTGTCACCACAATCATTCGGTGATTTATGCCGGTGCGCCATGGGCGGAAAGCAATAGCAGCGGCAATGTCGTGACATTGTTGCGGGAAGAAGCCGACCAATTTTACGGCATGCCGGCGCAAGTGCCGTTCGATATCCCCGAGTTGTTCGATGAAGCGACCGATCGAACGAATTTCTTTTCGGCATATCAATTAGCATGGCAAGAAGGCTGCGACGCGGCTGGTGATTTCGAAGATGCGGTGGCGTGCCGACGCGACGGCTTGATCTCGACACTCCGGTACCGCTTGACGAGCCGGTATCAGTTGACCGACGTCGGCGACGGCATTCGTGATCGCTTTGCTGACACGATTGTCCAAAGCTGGCTTGACCTGTGGCCGCGCGGCGTCGCGATCGGAACAGCCGACTTGCTCGATCATGACCCGTTTGGCCAACCCGGGATCGCGATCGGCTCGGTCGGAGAGACCTTCGAGATTGCCGAGCTGGCGGCGATGGTCAGCGACGAGATGGTCCAGTTTGACGACGCGTATGAGCCGCTTTTTGGGCGCGATCCGAAAGCGGTTTGGGTCGTCGCGCGGCCGTTCGCGGGGCTTTCACCCGTTGAGCCGAGTTGGGTGAGCCAAACGATCGGCGGTTTGGGCGACTTTTTGGCGGCGGTCGATATCGAGCGGTTGACCGAGCACCTTGCGGCAACGGCCGCGCCGGTGCGGGAAGTGAGTTTTCCGTGCGAGATCGTCGCCGATGCCGGTACCACTGTGGGTGTCAGCCTTTGGTATCGGTGCGATGGGAGATTGGGTGAGCGCGCGCCGCTGAAAGGGCAAATTCGCGCGAATGACGATGGCACGTTGGAAGGTGTGATCAGCCGACTCCACCCGGAAACCGCGGCGCCCGCGGGTTTGGTCGTCGACCAAGGCACGATCGAGCAAACGGAGCGAGGTTGGCGCGCCCAATTTACGCTGCGGGACTCGGTGACGGGTCTCGGCGCCCGCATGGGCGATGGCAGTGGCGTCCGCGCCTTTGTGCTCGAATGGCCGGCCTTGCCCAAAGGATCGCAAGAGGTGGTCGCGGCCACCATGACCTTGTCGGTCGCGAATGATTTTGCAGCGGTCATCGCGGCGGTCGACAAAATGGCGGCCGCCACTCTGGCCGGCGAAAGCGGTGCCTTGTCGAACGCGCCCTATCGGCGCGTCGCGGTTTTGCGGCCAATATTCGAGGAATTGGGCATGGCGCCTTTGGACTGGTGTTGCCTCGACGCGGATCATCTGCCATCGCCCGTGCTGCACGACGAAGCCGACTAGGGCGGGAGTTTGAGGAATGGCGAACAGCGCGAACGGTAAACTGCTACCGACGTCCGTCGTCGGCAGTTACGCGCAGCCGGATTGGTTGCTCGACCGCGAAACCCTGGCGTCCGGGTCGCCGCCGCGCACGCGGCGCGAGTCGCTCTGGCGCGTGGACGAGGCATGGCTCGAACAGGCGCAGGATGACGCCACCATCTTGGCGATTCGAGCTCAGGAGCGCGCGGGCATCGACATCATCACCGATGGCGAAACCCGCCGCGAAAGCTATTCCAACCGGTTCTCGACCGCGCTGGATGGCATCGATCCGGACCGCGACGGCACGGCGATCTCACGCAAGGGCACGCCGAACGCGGTGCCGTTGGTAACCGGGCCGATCCGGCGCACGAAGCCGATCGGCGTGCGCGATGTCGCGTTTCTGCGCGCCAATACCGACCGGCAGATCAAGGCGACCTTGCCCGGGCCGTTCACCATGTCGGAGCAGGCGGAAGACGCCTATTACAAGGACGCGGCCGCCATGGCGATGGATTACGCCGTAGCCGTGAACGAGGAAATTAAAGATCTATTCGCGGCCGGCGCAGATGTGGTGCAGATCGACGAACCGTTCCTTCAAGCACGCCCGGACAACGCGAGAGCCTACGCGATTCCGGCGATCAACCGGTCGCTGGAAGGTGTTGAAGGCACGACCGCGTTGCATCTCTGCATGGGTTATGCGGCGATGATCAAGGACCGGCCTGATCATTATCACTTTCTCGGCGAGCTTGCCGATTCGACGGTTGATCAAATCTCTGTTGAGACCGCGCAGCCCAATCTAGACATGTCGGTATTGGCGGATTTACCTGGCAAGACAATCATTTTGGGTGTGATCAATCTCGACGACATGGAGGTCGAAACGCCGGAGACGGTAGCCGAGCGCATCGAAAGCGCCTTCCCGCACGTACCGCCGGAGAACATCATTCCGGCGCCCGATTGCGGCTTCAAATATGTCCCGCGCGATATCGCCTACGCGAAACTCGAAGCGTTGGTTCAAGGCACAAACATCGTCCGCGAACGACTGGGATAACGGCGGCGCCGCTATATCACATTCGCGTCCAGGACTTGCGGCGTCGGGACGGTTTCTTTGAATGACGGTCGTTCCGACAAGCGGTCTGCGATCGCCACCAAGTTTGGATAGGGCGTGCGCCAATCGACTTCGGGGCAGCGCAGATCGAGATACCCGAGCACGGTGCCGACCGTGATATCTCCCAAGCTGAACTGCGTGCCGACGCAGAAACCTTCAGCCGGTACCAGCTCCGCGATGGCCCGGACGCCGCCATGGATTTTTCGCATTTGGCGGTCGTGCCACGGTGTGCTGCGATGCGCTTCGGGCCGGCGCGTTTCAAAAAAAGCGAGCACAATCGCATCGCACACGCCATCGGCCAGTACTTCGAGCTTGCGGGCCGCCAAACGCAGTTCCGGATCGGTGGGGAACAAGGGTGGGTCCGGGTACTTCGCTTCCAAATATTCAAGGATGTAAGCCGAGTCATACACCGTCGTGCCGTCATCCAGCGTCAACACCGGGATTTTTTCGAGCGGGTTGAGTTTTGCCGCCTGCGCGCCATCGTTCCACGGCACCTCTGTGACCAATTCGAACGGGATGTCTTTCTCGGCGAGCGCGATGCGCACTTTCCGTGCATAGGGGCTAGGCGTGGCGCTAAGCAGCTTCATTGGCAGTCGTTCACCCGGGCGGTGCGACCAATAAGCGGCCGGTGACCCCGTGGCGATCGATGAGTTCCGCGACCAGGCCGCTCGCTTTCGCCTCCTCAATGAAGTCGCGGAGGAACGCCGCGCCCGCCTTGTTCGCGGTCGCCGTGCCGGCGGCTTGTTGAACGGCTGTGAAGCGGCCGTCGAGAATCCGCGCGCCGGGGGCCTTGTCTTGGTCGTCGAGCAGGCCGGGCCTGAGGCCTGCAAGCGCGTCGAGCTTTTCATTGAGGAACAGCTCGAACGCGGCGGGCAGTCCTTTCACACGCACAAGTTCCGCATGCTTCAAATTGCGGGTTAGGTACAGATCGTAAGCCGCGCGATCCGCCACCGCGATGCGCGTGCCGGGGCTGTCCACGTCCTCGATCTTTTGAAACGCCGAACCCTCGGGCACCATGTAGGTCGCTTCGATTTCGACATAGGCATTGGTGAAGGCGATGGTTTCGGCGCGCTTCGGCTCGGCCGCGATCAACCCGATATCCCAGATGTTTTGGCCGGCCGCATCCGCCAATTCGCCGGGGCTCGGGAAGGTGACATAGGACACGCCGACGCCCAGCTTGTCGGCGATCGCTTTCGCCATATCGGGGGCAACGCCGACCGGGTCGCCATTCTCCGCCTTGCCCGTGACCAGCAGAAAATTGGAAAGATTGATTCCGGCGCGCAACGTGCCGGTGGGCGCCAGTTCGGCAACCGCGTCTTGGGACATGGGGTTCGGGCTCCGTCTATCTCGTTGGTATTCGCCGGATCGGCGTTCTGCGGCGCTTATTCAATAGCACGAAAGCCAAACGCGTCACCCTCCGTCACGAACCGGCATGGGCTTGGGTCGGGGAAGTGCGCGGGCGCCATGATCGTGTCCGTATCGGCGTAGCGCTCGATCAAGGCACGGCGCGTGACGGCCGACTGCGCTCTGTCCTCGCACGCCATACATGACCAATCCGGATGTTTGAGCTGTATCGGATGATGGATTGTGTCGCCGAGCAGCACCGCGCCGGCATCGCCCGAGCGCACGTTGATCACAACGTTTCCCGGCGTGTGGCCGGGTGCCGGTTCAATCGAAACAGTGTCTTCGATGGCGTGGTCACCATCGACGAAATCCGCCATTCCGGCTTGCACGACCGGTAGCACACTATCGGCAAACGCGATTTGGCGTGGCCCGTCCGGGTCTTGGCTGTGCCGCTGTTCCCAAAACTCATACTCTTGGCGGGCCATCACGTAGCGCGCGTTCGGAAATGTCGGCACCCAGCGGCCGTTCTCCAAACGCGTGTTCCAGCCGATATGATCGGCGTGCAAATGCGTGCATAGCACGAAATCGATGTCCGCCGGCGTCACGCCGAGATTGTTGAGGTCCGAGAGAAACGGTCCGTTGCGCATGTGCCAGCGCGGCCGGTTGGGACGATCCTTGTCGTTCCCAATGCAGCTATCGACCAAAATCGTGTGGTGCGGCGTGCGCAAAATGTATGACTGGAAACAGAACATCAGATGTCCCGTTTCCGGGTCCTGATAGCGCGGCTTGAGCCACGATGCGTGCGCGTCGAGAACGTCTTGCGTTGCGTCCGGAAAGAAGGTGAGGGGATCGATAAACGGTTCTTCGGACTCGATGACGGATTGCAGGGTGACCTCGTTGATCTGAAACATGCCCGCCTCCTTTCGTGACCCCTTCTTCGATCGTACTCCGTTCCTACCCCAAAGACCGCTTGCTTGTCTCGCCTGGCGCCGCCTCGGCGCGGCGGACCTCTGGTCCTCCTGTGCCTGAAACGGGCTGACTCGCCTCCCAGCCGCCAAGTATGGCAAGTTTTTGGAAGGCAATAAGGCCCGGCCAGCGCGGAATGACCGGAAATCGCCCCAAAATGGGGTAATGGAGCCCAATACGGCCGAATTTTGTGAGTGAAAGCACATATGGCATTCCCAACGCGAACACTTCGGATTTTGTGCCTTTTTGTCTGTGTCTGGTTGCCGGTCGTGACGGGCCACGCGGCGGCGGACGACGATGTGCAAGGTTTGCTGCGTGACGGCTGGACGGCGCTCGAAAACGGTCAATTGACGCTGCCGGCGGACGTCTCGGCGGCCGCGCGGTTCGAACAAGTGCTGGCGCTCGATCCCAACAACGAGGACGCGCAACGGGGCCTGATCGCCGTTGCCACCGCGCTGAAAGTGCGCGGTATGGACGCCTATGACGACGGATACATGCGTAAGGCCGTCTCATTCTACCGGCAGTCCGTGGCGCTCGATCCGCAGAACGCGCGCGTCTTGGCACTGCTTGGCGAAGCGTATCTCGGGATGAACGAAGAGCCACAAGCGCTCGAAGCCTTCGGACGCGCGATCGATATCGATCCAGGAGAGCCGGACTATCTCTCAAGCTACGCCGCCGCGGCTTATCGAATGTCGGACTATGCGACCGCGGCCGAGGCGTACCGCCGTGCGCTCGCGATCGACGCCGATGATGCGCGCCTGCACCGCGTGCTCGCGAACACGTACGAGAAAATGGATCAATGGGCGGAGGCGGCGGCCTCGCATCGCCGGGCGTTCGAGATCGACCCGCAACCGGGGACGGACAATCTGGCCATTGGCGGAAATTATCTGCGCGCCGGACAATATCGTGAGGCGATACCATTTTTGGAGCGGGCGACGGAGCATACGCCCGACGACCCGGCAATTTGGGACGATCTGGCGACGGCGTACCAGCGCGAGCGTCGGCTTGAAGAAGCCTCGTTCGCGGCGGCAAATCGCGACGAATTGCGGGGCAGCGGCCGCGTCGTCACAACCGCGTCAATCACGGCGCCGCCCGATCCGGCCGAAAATGGTCTTGGCCATGCCGCCTTCGAGCTGGGCGATTGGACGGTCGCGGCCGACAAATTGATACCGGCGGCTGAGCGCGGTGATCCAAATGCGGCCTACCGGTTGGCGCGTCTCTATCATCAAGGTTTGGGCGTGCCCGCGGACGCCAATCAAGCCAACGCATGGTACGCGAAA
>JANQOH010000110.1 GCA_028289725.1 Alphaproteobacteria bacterium | reverse complement strand
GAGCTGTCGCGCAACCATGGTTTCGACCGCCATCCAGGCAAGCTTGCCTGAAACGCGTGGGAAGCCGTAAATCGCCTTGCCGAACTGCTTGCGTTCGGTGGCGTAGGCAAGGCCGAGCTCCAAGGCATTTTGTGCCACTCCTACGGCGCGGGCCGCGGTTTGGATGCGCGCGGACTCGAAGGTCGCCATCAATTGCTTGAAGCCTTGCCCCTCTTGCCCGCCGAGCAGGCAATCCGCCGGCACTTCGAACCCGTCGAAGGCCACTTCATATTCCTTCATGCCGCGATAGCCGAGCACGCGGATTTCACCGCCGCTCATGCCGTCGGCCGGGAAAGGTTCGTCGTCAGTGCCGCGCGGCTTCGGCGCGAGAAACATCGATAGGCCCTTATAGTTCGATAGGCTGCTATCGGTCCGCGCCAGTAGTGTCATGAGGTCGGCGCGTGCGCCATGGGTCGTCCAAGTTTTTGCGCCGACGACTTGATAGGCATCGCCGTCGCGCGTCGCCCTGGTCTTCAAGCTGCCGAGGTCGGAGCCGACATCGGGCTCGGTAAACAACGCGGTTGGCAACACCTTGCCGGTCGCGATCGGCTCCAGCCAGCGCTTCTTCTGTTCCTCGGTGCCGTGCACGCCGATCAGTTCGGCCGCGATTTCCGAGCGCGTGCCAAGCGATCCGACGCCGAGATAACCACGGCTCAACTCCTCGGTGACGACGCACATCGCCACCTTGCCCATGTTCGAGCCGCCCCATTCCTCGGGCACGGTGAGACCGAACACGCCGAGCGCAGCCATTTCATCGATCACATCATCGGGGATCAGGTCATCCGCTTGATGCCAGGCTTGCGCGTTGGGCGCCACGCGGGTGTCCGCGAACCGGCGGAACTGATCGCGCACCATTTCGAGCATTTCATCATCAAGCGCTGGTTCGCCGAACGCGCCGTCGGCCATCAATTCAGCGATCGCATCGCGAACGGCGGCGGTATTGCCACATTTCAGCAACCGCGAAACTTCGGGCGTGTAGAATGCGTGCCAGGCGTCGTCATCAATGCCCATGTCGGACGGACGCACTGTCTCCACTTGGCTCATTGCGATGCCGCCAGTCATCTGCGCGAGATATTCGCCAAACGCCGCTTGCAGCATCAAGCTTTCGAGCGCTCCGAGCCGACCGTCGGAACTGAGACGTTCCGACCATCCCAGCATCTGATGGAGCGCCTCAACATAGGTCGCGAGCCAGGCAAGGCCGTGCGCCGCGAATTGTTGCGCGTCAAGCTGGCCGGGATTGACCCTGCCACCATCCATGACTTGTGCGGCGACGTTTTGGCGGGCGGCCGTCAACAGAGCGTCCGCCGCGCCAAGGGCGGCGCGGCAGGTCGGCAGAAGGTCTGCCAATTCGACACCGTCGGCGATTGGCGCGGCGGCGATATTCTCAGCGGGTCGTGCCATCACCGTTGGGTTCCTTTGTCGGCGCTTGGCCGGATCGGATTTACACTTCGCGCGCCTCGTCGATCGTGCGCATGCCGGGGCGTGAGGCCTGCACCAGCACCGCCATATTGCCTGGCCGATGCAGGTTCTTCTGCATCTTGGTGTGCGCGCGCGGAATATCGTGCCACGAAAACACTTCCGACATGCACGGGTCAATCCGACGCTCGATCACGAGCTGGTTGGCTTGGGTCGCTTGCATGAGATTGGCGAAATGGCTGCCTTGGATACGCTTCTGGCGCATCCATACAAAGCGTGCATCGAAGGTAATGTTGTATCCCGTCGTGCCGGCGCAGAAGACGACCATGCCGCCCCGTTTCACCACGAAGCACGATACGGGGAATGTTGCCTCGCCAGGGTGCTCGAACACGAAATCGACGTCGTTGCCCTTCCCGGTGATCGCCCAGATCGCCTTGCCGAATTCGCGCACTTTTTTGGCATAGGGCGCATAGGTTTCTGGGTCGCCGACCTCGGGCAATCGACCCCAGCAATCGTAATCCTTGCGGTTGATAACGCCTTTCGAGCCGAGCGACATCACGAAGTCGCGCTTGTCTTCGTCGGAGATGACTGAGATCGCGTTGGCGCCGGCGGTGGCGATGAGCTGGATAGCCATCGATCCGAGGCCGCCGGCAGCGCCCCACACCAGCACATTGTGGCCGGGCCGGAGAATATGAGGGCGATGGCCGAACAGCATGCGATAAGCAGTCGCCAGGGTCAGCACATAGCAGCCGCTTTCCTCCCACGTCAGGTGGCGCGGCCGCGCCATAAGCTGTTGGGCCTGGACGTTGGTGAACTGAGCGAAGGAACCGTCCGGCGTCTCATAGCCCCAAATGCGCTGGCTGGGGCTGAACATCGGATCGCCGCCGTTGCATTCTTCGTCGTCGCCGTCGTCCTGATTGCAATGAATCACGACCTCGTCGCCGACTTTCCAGCGCTTTACCTTGGAGCCCACGGCCCACACCACGCCCGAGGCGTCCGATCCGGCGATGTGATAGTCGGCGCCGTGGATATCGAACGGCGTCACCGGTTTGCCGAGTGAGGCCCAAATACCGTTGTAGTTGACCCCGGCGGCCATCACCATGACCAGCACTTCGTTGCTGTCTACTTGCGGCGTGTCGACCACTTCGACCTGCATGGCGGATTCCGGGTTGCCATGCCGCTCGCGGCGGATCGTCCAAGCGTACATCTGGCTCGGCACGTGGCCGAGTGGCGGAATTTCCCCGACTTCGTAAAGCTCCTTGGTCGGTGTTTCGGGCACCGGTTCCAGGTTGGGCGCTGGCCCGGCCATCAGGCTGACTCCTCTGCATCGGTCGGCACGCGCCGTCGTTCTTGCGGCGCAACAATTACGGTTGCGATGCGGTAAAGATTCATCGCGTCGGCACATTGAGCGTGTAAAAGCCCAGTGTCAATAATGGTTATAGGGAATTCGCGGCGCTCAAGCTTCTGCTGCAATGCAATACTCTTCTATGTTACCGTAGGGAAGATATTGGAAATTCAAGGTGCGGCCGCAGTGGTGGCCGAATACCAGTGATGGACAAGAAGACCGATCGGCCGCCGGACCAGACTTCGGAAACGGAACGCAGCAAACCGTGGTTGATGCGCACCTACGCCGGCCATTCTTCCGTCGAAGTGTCTAACGCGCTTTTTCGCGAGAACTTGGCGCGCGGCCAAACCGGCTTGTCGATCGCATTCGATTTGCCGACCCAGATTGGGTACGACTCCGACGACCCCATGGCGGTGGGCGAGGTGGGCAAAGTCGGCGTGCCGGTTTCTCACCTCGGCGATATGAAGCGCCTGTTCGACGGCATTCCGCTCGACCGCATGAACACCTCGATGACCATCAATGCGACAGCGCCCTGGCTGTTCGCTCTCTACGTCGCGCTCGCGGATGAGCAAGGCACGGACCGCGCCAAACTGACGGGCACGGTTCAGAACGATATCGTCAAAGAATATCTTTCGCGTGGCACCTATATTTTTCCGCCGGCGCCAAGCATGGCGCTAACAACCGATTTGGTCGCATTTGCCAGCGCCGAGGTTCCTAAGTGGAACCCGACGAACGTGTGCTCGTATCATTTGCAGGAGGCGGGGGCGACGCCGGTTCAAGAGGTGGCGTTCGCATTGGCGACGGCCATTGCGGTATTGGACGAAGTTCGTGCGCGTGGCGAAATCGCGGCGGAACGGTTCGCGACGGTCGTAGGACGGATCAGTTTTTTTGTGAATGCGAGCACGCGCTTGGTCACCGAGGTTTGCAAGCTGCGCGCTTTCGCGCGCTTGTGGGACGAGATTACCGCCACACGCTACGGTGTTGCCGATCCCAAAATGCGGCGCTTTCGGTATGGTGTCCAAGTCAATTCCTTGGGCCTGACGGAACAGCAGCCCGAGAACAATGTCTACCGGATCTTGATCGAAATGTTGGCGGTCGTCTTATCAAAAGACGCGCGGGCGCGCGCCGTCCAACTCCCGGCTTGGAATGAGGCACTTGGCCTTCCGCGCCCTTGGGATCAGCAGTGGAGTTTGCGCGCCCAACAAATCGTTGCCTATGAAACGGATTTATTGGATCACGCTGACATCTTCAACGGGTCGGAGGTCATAGAGGCGAAGACCGAGGCGATCATGTCGGCGGTCCGATCGGAACTTGGTGCCATCGCCGAAATGGGCGGCGCGCTGGCCGCAGTCGAAACAGGCTACTTCAAGAAAGCACTCGTGGCGTCAAATGCGCGCCGCGTCGCCGCGATCGAGTCCGGTGAGCAAATCGTGGTTGGCGTAAATGCCTTCGAAGAGACCGCACCGAGCCCATTGACCGTGGGCTCCGGGGGTGTTCAAGAAACGGACCTATCGGCAATCCAAAAGCAGATCGCGCGGCTGACGGCTTGGCGTGCCGAGCGAGATCAAGGCGCCGTGGATGCGGCGCTTTCGGATTTGCGCGCGGCGGCCGCGGAGAGGCGCAACATTGTGCCGCCATCGATTGCCTGTGCCAAAGCCGGTGTCACAACGGGAGAATGGGCGGGCGTGCTTCGGGCGGAATATGGCGACTATCGCGCGCCCACGGGTGTCGGCGGCGCACAGACGAAACCAATAGTGCCCGATCAAGCCGCGCGCATCGCCGACGTACAGCGCTCGGTCGA
>JANQOH010000105.1 GCA_028289725.1 Alphaproteobacteria bacterium | reverse complement strand
ACACTACGGCGCGGCCCGCTCCTTGCCAGGCGGCAAAAATCATCCCGGTCAAATGGTCGCGTGCCAGAGAGAAATGCTCTAGTCCGATTTTTCCTTTTTAACGTATGGGTTTTTTCCGGCGCGCGGCACGATCCGGATCGGCGTGCCCGGCAGCTTGAATGTCTCCCGAAGCGAATTCATGAGATATCGCTTATAGGACTCTTTCAGACCGCGCGGTCGGTTGACGAACACCGCGAATGTCGGTGGTCGCGCGCTTACTTGGGTGAGGTACCGGATCTTGACCCGGCGGCCCTTGTCGAGCGGCGGCGGATGAAACGCCAGGATATCCTCGACCCACCGGTTGAGCGCCGCCGTGGGAAGCCGCGTGTCCCAAACGGCGCGTGCCGCAAAGACCGCCGCCATCAACTTGTCAATGCCCGACCCGCCGACCGCCGATATGGGCACGACCGTGACACCGCGCACTTGCGTGAGAGCATTGTCCAGCTGTTGTCGCAGCTGGCGCATCACAATGTCTTTGTGCTCGACCAGATCCCATTTGTTGGCGGCGATCACCAGCGCCCGCCCCTCTTCCACCACCTGGGCCGCGATCGCGAAATCCTGTTTATCCATGGGCCCTGTCGCGTCCACTAAGAGTGCCGCCACATGGCACGCGCGGACTGCGCGCAAGCTATCGCCGACCGAGAGCTTTTCCAGCGCACCGGTGATCCGGGCACGTCGGCGCATGCCCGCCGTATCGACCAACTCCACGGGCTCGCCCTGCCACGCCCAAGACACCGAGACCGCGTCCCGCGTGATCCCGGCTTCGGGGCCCGTCAACACCCGATCGTCGCCGATCAGACAATTGACCAGGGTTGATTTGCCGACATTGGGCCGACCGACGATCGCGAGCCGCAGCGGGCCGGTCTCCTCGGACACACCTGGATCTTCGTCCTCGAGCGCCGGCCACTGCTCGACCATCGCTTGATAGAGATCGGCCAACCCTTCCCCGTGCTGAGCCGAAATCGGCACCGGTTCGCCGAGGCCAAGCTCATGCGCCTCGATGATGCCGGCCGCCCCCGCCTCGCCCTCGGTCTTGTTCACCAAAACCAGGACCGGCTGGCCGCGGCGACGGAGCCAATCCGCGAAATGGCGATCCATGGGCGTGATCCCGGCGCGTCCGTCGACCACGAGCAGCACCAAATCGGCCTGGTCGAGCGCGGCATCCGTGCCCGCCTGCATGCGCGCTTCCAAACTTTCGCCGACAGCGTCCTCGAGCCCTGCCGTGTCGATGACGCGGAAGTGCGCCGGCCCGAGTTGCCCGGCGCCTTCTTTCCAATCACGCGTGACGCCCGGTTGATCGTCGACAAGCGCGAGCCGCCGTCCGACCAGACGGTTGAACAGCGTGGATTTGCCGACGTTCGGCCGGCCGACTATGGCAATCGTTGCGGTCATAACGTTCTAGTTCAGGAAAGGCGCGCGCCAATCCTTTCGATCCGGCCGTCCCGCGCCTAACGCAAAGCGATCAGCTCAGCGTCCGTGGTGAGAAGGAACATCGTTTGCTGCGCGACGATCGGCGGCACGCGTACACCATCGGGCAGCGACCGGTCGGCGATCAATTCGCCGGTAAACGGCGAGATCGCGAAGGCCTGACCTTCGCTGCTGGTGATCACCAACTGGCCGCCAGCCAAGATCGGACCGCTCCACAATATCGGCCCCTCACGATCGTCGGGATCCTCGAAGCGCGGCAATTGGGATACCCAGCGAATGCGACCGTCGTTGCGGCGCAAGCAAACGAGTTCGGCATCCGTCGAAAGGACGTAAATGAAATCGCCCGCGACCCACGGCGTTTGTACGGCCGGAATTTCCTGTTCCCATATGCGCAGACCCGAACGCAAGTCGATCGCCGCCAGCCGGCCGCTTTGGCTTGCCGCCAGCACCATACCGCCGTCGATCACCGGATTGGCGTCGACGTCACTCAAGTTCGTGCGCGCGCCGAGGCGCCCCTGATAGATCAGTGAATCGGACCAGGCGACGCGGCCATTCTCGACGCGCAGCGCAAATACTTCGCCGGATGAGTAGGAGGTGATGACCAGGTCGCCGCTGACCGCGGGCACCGACGCACCCAGCAATCCAGCGGTCTCCGTAATGCCTTCATGGGTCCACAAGATGGTGCCGTCTATGGCGTCGATGGCATTCAAACGGTTGTCGAACGTCGACGCGAACACTCGGCCATCGGCAACGGTCGGCGCGGATCGCAGCGGCGCACCAAGATTTCGCTGCCAAATGATCTCGCCGTCATTGGCGTTCAAGGCAAACACATCGCCGAACGCCGTGGTCACAAACGCGACCCCGTTCGCGTAAGCGACACCGCCGCCGAGGCTCGCTTCATCCTCTTCATACTCCGGGATCAGTTCGCGCTCCCAGATGATGGAGCCGCCGTCCAGGTTCACGGCGTAGGCCGTGCTGTCCGCATCGATCAAGAAGGCGCGACCGCCGGCGATGACCGGCGTCGACAGCATGAGGTTGTCGTCGGTTTCGCCGGCGCCAATATCGCGCCGCCACACGATATCGAGGGCATCGCCGACCGCGAGATGATGCAGGGCGTGGTTCGGCGCGCCCCCCGTGACCGGCCACTCGGCATTGGTCACGGCCTGCGGCAGAATCACCGGCTCGGCCGCCAAAGCCGGATCCGGCTCCAGCGTGCGCTCAAGCAAAAGGACCGAAATGCGTTCGCCCGGCAATGGGGCATCTTCTTCACCGCCGCCGAACCACGTGTCCGTGCAGCCAGCCAAAACCATCCCGGCCAAGGCCAGAAAGAAAACGTTCGTCCGTCTCATAATGTACCCGCTCCGACTATTCACCGATGGCCGCGCGCAATTCCGCCGCCCGGCCTTTGACCCCAGGGGGTACGCCGGCTTCTTCTTCTAACTCTGCGAAAATCGCGCTCGCATCGGCCGCACGGCCCGCCTGCATCGCGGCGATGCCTTCCAGTTCGCGTGCCAAGTGACGCCAGGGGCCGGCGCCGCCCGCAACCGGCGCCAAGCGTGCTTCGGCGCCGTCCGTATCACCGGTATCGAGCAGCCTTTGCGCGGCGAGCATCGCCGCCAATTCCCTCATGACATCTTCGGCGGATCCGTCATCGATAATGCGATCGTATACCGCGATGGCGCCGGCATGGTCGCCACCCTCGGAAAGGGCCGTCGCCTCGCGCAGGCGGGCCAACGTGGCGTAACCGGCATTCGCGTCCTCGGCGAACGCCGCAAAAGCGCGCGCCGCTTCATCGTTGCGGCCTTCCTCCGCCAACGCCGTGGCCGCGAGGAACCGCTCGCCGCGATCCAATTTGACCGAAGCGCTGTAGCTTTGCCACGCCGTATAAGAGATCGTGCCACCGATCAGCGCCACCAAAAGGCCGATCACCGGCCAGCGAAACCGCTGCCAAAGTTCGGCGTAGCGGTCGCGTTGGACCTCTTCATCGACTTCGCGAAAAATCTCCGACACGGGACCTGTCTCATTCTGGCCGAAATGGCGGCTAACCTATCGCTCCGGCTTGCCGATAGCAAACCGCTTCGGTGATTTTGAGGCGTTCCAGGCGTCCAACGTAACAATCCTGTCACGGCGATTGACCGACCGCCCCGACCTGCTCCAATATTCCCATCGGAGGAGGCCATGACAGAAGAGACATGGGACAACTTGTCGATCTAAGAGCCTATCGTCAGCGCCGCAAAGCGGTGGTGTATTTCAGCCGGCGGGAGCTGAATATGCTGCTCGGACTGTTTAGCCGGCGCGTTCTCGTTGGCGAATGGCGGGATTACACGATCGACAATCGTGAAGGATTCGCAGCGTTCTGCGTCTATCGGCGGAGCCAAGACGCGCCTCTGTTCAAAATCATCCGCTTGCCCGCGGGCAGCAATCCCAAAGGCGACTATGTGGTGATGCAGGGCCACTCGCTTTTGCGCCGTGGCCGGACCCTTCAAGATGTGATTTCAGGATTTGCGCCACCGCTGCGGGCCGTCCGCAGCTAATAGGTCGCCGGTCTGGCCAGTTCGCGCCCCCGAAACGCCGGCGCAGCGCCTAAGCGTCCGCTGTCGCCGGCGTGTCAGCCTCTTCTTCCGATGGTTCAAACAAACGGTGTAAGTGCGCAATGAAATACCGTGTTTGCGCGTCATCCACGGTCGACTGCGCGGCACCGCGCCAGGCATCCAGCGCCTTGGCGTAATTCGGGTATACGCCCACAATTTCGACTGCGTCGGTGTCGACGAACTCCACACTATTCGGGTCGGTGACCTTGCCGCCGAACACCAGGTGCAATTTCTGCTCTTGCATTGTCTTCTCTCAAATGAAGCGGCACCGAATTCCGGACTTTGGCCGCGATGTGCCGGTCAGCTTGAAGTAATGCGCGACGAGACCTTGGACAAGATTTGCACCCATGCGACACCAATTGACCGAAGAGCGAAAAGATATACGCGCTTCACGCGAAAACAGGGCGAAATGTCGCGTTCAATTGCCACACCTTGCCAAAAAATAGGATCAAGGAAGTAACGCCACACGCATGCGGCCTTATTGGCGCACCATTACATTTTTTGGTTACAGGTGTGGAAAGATTTACAACACGTACTAATTCCCGATCCGGACCAGTGCGTTTGGGGGCAGCCATGAGCTGGATTGGTCGCAGCATCGTTTGGAAACTTGTTCTTCCCGTGCCGATCGCCTTACTGATTGGCATTCTGGCGATTTCGTTTTTCGTGCCGTCCATGGTGGCGGACAATGTCCGGTCAGACGCGGTTCGCTCGGCCGAACAGATGGCCAACCAGTTCAAGACGATCCGCGCCTACTATACCAACAACGTCATCAAAAAGGTGGTGGGCAGCGGCAGTCTGAAGCCCTCGTTCAACCACAAGGCCGAACCGAACGGAGTCCCGCTTCCGGCCACGTTCATCCACGATATGAGCGAACTGCTGGCCAAGGAAGACGTCAGCATCCGTCTCTTCAGTCAATTTCCATTTCCAAATCGCAGCGACCGACAACTTGATGCATTTCAGGCGGCTGCGTGGGACGCCTTAAACGCAAATCCGGACCAACCATTTGTTCGTGAAGAAGTCGTTGGCGATAAGGAGGTCGTCCGTGTCGCCGTGGCGGACCGCATGGTGGCGGACGCTTGCGTGGATTGCCATAACAGCCATCCGCAGTCGCCAAAAGTCGATTGGCAACGCG
>JANQOH010000097.1 GCA_028289725.1 Alphaproteobacteria bacterium | reverse complement strand
CGCCGAGTTGGTGCGCGCCATGGGCGTGACCCAGATCGACTGTGTGGCGACCGCGGCGGTCCGCGATGCCGCCGATGGGGACGACTTCGTTGCCGAGGTCAAGCGCACATGCGAACTCGATGTCCGGGTCCTGACCGGCGGGGAAGAGGCCGAATTGTCCGCGCTCGGTGTCCTCGCCGGCGTCCCCGATGCCGACGGGGTGGTTGGCGATCTGGGCGGCGGCAGCTTGGAACTGGTACGGATCGAGAAAGGCGCGGTCCACGATCAGGTCACCCTGCCGTTAGGGCCACTGCGCTTGGTCGCCGTGTCGGACGGACGAAAGAGCCGCGCCCGCGACATCATCGATGAGGCGCTGTCGAGTCTTGAATGGCTCTCCGAACTGCGCGGTAAGACGCTCTATCCGGTCGGCGGCAGCTGGCGTGCGCTGGCGCGCGTCAACATGGCGCAAAAGCAATATCCTCTGCGCGTGATTCACCGCTACCGTTTGCGGCGTTCGGAGATTTCCAGCGTCACCAATCTCGTGGCACGGCAAAGTCGCGAGTCCCTTGCGGCGCTTGAGGGCGTGTCGCGCCGTCGTTTGGATTTTCTGCCTTTCGGTGCATTGTTGATGAGCCGCGTTCTCAAATTCATACAGCCGAGTCAGGTGGAATTCTCGGCGTATGGATTGCGCGAAGGGCTGTTGTTCGCGCGCTTGTCCGCGGAAGAGCGGCAAGACGATGCATTGCTCGGTGCGTGCCGGGAAATTTCCCACCGCATGTCGCGCTTTCCCGGGCATGGCGAAGATCTGGCGGGCTGGAGCGAGCCCCTGTTTCCCGACGAGACGCCGGATCAAGCGCGCTTGCGCCATGCGGCGTGCCTGTTGAGCGACATCGGTTGGCGGATTCATCCGGATTACCGGGCGGAACAGGCCTTCAACGAAGTGCTACGCAATCCGACGCTGCACACCGGCCATGATGGCCGCGCATTCCTGGCGCTTGCCGTGCACGCGCGTTATTCCGGGCGTGAACCGTCGGATCTGGTGAGCCGGATTGAACGTTTAGCGGACCCCGCGGACGTGTTCCGTGCACGGATCATCGGCGCGGCGGCGCGGCTTGCCGTGGCCATCTCGGGCGGCGTGCCCGGCGTGGTCGATCGCTTTGCGTTGCAGCCGAATAAGAAGCGCCAAGTGCTCAGACTGCGCTATCGCTGGCAAGATGAGCGATTGGTCGGCGAAGTTGTGGTGAAGCGGTTCGAGACCTTGGCGCGGCTTCTGGAAATGGAGCCAAAAATCGACGGCGGCGGTGAATAGGTCGCGCCTCGCTTAGCCCGGTTCTTCAAGTTCGACGAGGGAAATTCGACCGGTCTCACCGGTCGGCGCAAGAAGTCAGCAAGAGGTGCGGCGTGCTAAACCCGCGCTACCAAAGTCGGGTCGGTCAAATCGTGATAAAGCATGGCGCGATTGATGGAGCTTGACACGAAAGTAGAAGTGACGTCAGTACCAGTTTCAGGTTGGTAGCCCAGGCGACGCAAGCCTCACGCGCCACCCTTATCGCGTACGTGAGTCGATTCCGTGACGAGTACTTCTATATCCGAGCGGTCTCGGATGGTGTCTGACGCCAATCGAACTACGTAGGTAATGATGTGTATCGCACCCGTCCTAGGATGTTGCGTCGAGTTCCGATACGCCACGTGCACGCTTTCGAACGTACACATGAGATCCTTGCAATTGGCTCCTCTTCCTTCCAAATCGGATACGGGGGCCTGATGGTCAATTTCCGAGAAAATGACGGTTCCCAGCCGTTCTGAAAAGGTTCCGCCTGTCGCTTTCCCATTTTCCGCCGCAGTGATGAACTGGCTAAACTCGTTCGATGTCCAACCAGGACTATAAGCGCTTGGGACATTCAGGAGATTCGGGCAGCAACCGACGATCAGACCTATCATCACGCCTGCAGCGGCGAAATTGATGCGAATTTGAAGGCGCATCACGTTCGTTGATTGCTACACGGGCGAACGGCAAATGAAGAGAGCGGCTTGTGATGCGGCATCTAGTCCCTGTAATGACCTCTGTGTGAATGGAAAACGGTGAGGTCTGAAATGTCGCGGATTGGGACCGAAGCCAGTTGCACAAACACCGTTTCAACATAGATCGCGCCGTGAGCGTTCGGCTGGTACATATGGTAGGTCACGGCCGATACATCCGCGTATATGCACAAAAGCTGTTGGCACTGGGCTCCTAGCGCCTCCAAAGCTTCTATCGGATTCTCTTTCCCGACAGCTTCAAATATTTCATCCCGCAATGGGCCGTCGATGTCATACTCGTCCGTTGGAAGAGCATTCGCCCGTCCTTTGGCCGTTGCGAGCAAATCGGAAAAACCACTCGAGCTCTCGACAGGCTTGTAATCGAGCCCTTCGCCAAAATAGACGCAGCATCCGCCGACAAGAAAACTGGCGGCTAGCAATGAAATCGATCTTGGAAGGCTATGCATCGCCCAAGTACAAGCTTCGATCTACGGCGAATTTCCGCAATAACTTTAGAATACTATTGGCAATAGCTTTTCAGCACATATCTACGCCGGTTCTTCGAGTTCGACGAGGGAAATTCGGCCAGTCTCGCCGGTCAGGGCCAATTGGCCGTGCTTGAGCGCGATGGCGTCGTCGCCGAACAGCGTTCGACGCCAACCATGCATGGCCGGCACGTCGGCTGTGTCATTGGCGGCGATTTGTTCCAAGTCGGCGGTCGTCGCAACCAATTTGATCGCCACATCATTTTCTTCGCAGCGCATTTTCAGTAGCACTTTCAGAAGGTCGACCATCGGTCCGACGCCACGCGGTGCCGGCGGCGCTTTCGCTAGACGCGGCTGATCGCCTTCAGGGGTGGCAACGCCGCTGGCCACGGCCTCCAACAGCGCTTTACCAAGTGGCCCAGTCGCCAGCCCTTTGCTGACCCCGCGCGTGCGTGACAAGTCTTCCAAACTCGACGTTTCGTGCGCCGCGATCTCAAGTAAAGCTTCGTCTCGGAGGACGCGATTGCGCGGGACATCATTTCTTTGCGCATAGCGTTCGCGGGCTGCCGCCACTTCGCGGAGCACCGACAAGAAGCGCGGTCGCACGGTTCGGGTCTTGATGCGCTCCCACGCACGTTCCGGGTCGAGCCGGTAAATGTCGGGATTGGTCAGCAGGGCCAGTTCTTCCGCCACCCACCCGGCGCGGCCGGTGTCGCACAGTTGTTTATCGAGCGTGCGATAAATCATCGGTAGGTGTTCCACGTCGGCGAGCGCGTACCGCAGTTGCCGGTCGGTCAGCGGCCGCTTGGACCAATCGGTGAAGCGCGAGGATTTGTCGATTTCGGCGCGCGCCAATTTGCGCGCGAGCCGGTCATAGGACGCGGCTTCGCCGAACCCGCACACCATTGCCGCGACTTGCGTATCGAACAAAGGTTCGGGCACCTCGCCCGACAAGTTGAAAAAGATCTCCAGATCCTGCCGGGCCGCATGCAAGACCTTGATCACGTCGGACTTGTGAAGGAGATCGAGAAGAGGCGCCAGATCGATCCCGTCAACCAGCGGGTCCACGGCAAAGCCTTCACCGTCGGGCCCGGCGATCTGCAAGAGGCAGAGCTGCGGCCAGTAGGTGTTCTCCCGCATGAACTCGGTATCGATACAGATGAATGGCTCGTTCGCCAGGCGGTCCGTGAGCGCCGCGAGATCGGCAGTCGTGGTGATTTGCGTCATCTGGGTGCTATAGCAAAGCCAACCGGCGGCAACCAGGGGGCCGCCGTGTCAATTCCATTGTTGTTCAAATTTATAGGGCCGTGACTTCAATCAGAGGATTGTCGCGGTTAACGCGGATCGGGTTGCTCAAGGGGCGGCCGAATTCGGGCGCCTCGATCTCAAATACGTCGCCGTCCTCTGCTTGGATGCCGTCGCTGACGCTGATCACGCCGGCGCCGAAGAAATGGACATGGACGTCGCCGGGACGTCGAAACAGCGGATAGCGGAAATGGTGATGCTCGAGATTGGCGATCGAGTGCGACATGTTGTCTTCGCCGCTCAGCATTTCCGCTATCCGCTGTT